>JAFASB010000335.1 GCA_019244985.1 Acidimicrobiia bacterium
GGACTTCCAGCTGATCACGCGCTCCCGTACCGTTCCGGACCCCGTCGACACCGGTTCGGTGATCAGCGGTCTGGCGCGTGAGCTTCTCGATCAGGTGGACGTGTCGCCGGGCGTGCGCCTTCTCGGCGTGAGCGTGTCGAACCTCGCCCAGAAGCAGGCCCAGCAGCTCTCCCTCGAGGACGCTGTGCCGCTCCGTGACGACGCCACGCGGGCCGTCGACGAGGTCCGCCGACGATTTGGGCCCGACGCTGTCGGGCCGGCCGCCCTGGTCGGGGACCGGGGACTGCGCCTGAAGCGCCGAGGCGAACAGCAGTGGGGACCGGGTGACGACAAACGCCCGTGAAGCGGGCATGAGCAGTCAGCTCGCGTTGTTGGCGTGGGTAGCCTGCGCGAAGATGGATTCGGAGGGGCCCCCCGAGGAGATACAGAGGTGGCGAGGCGATAGTGCCGCTATCTGAGGACGAGCAACGGATCCTCCAGGAGATCGAGCAGCAGTTCTACGAGCACGACCCCGCGCTCGCAGGAGAGATCGGCTCGACCACCCTCTACAAGCACGCGGGCCGCAACCTGAAGTGGTCGGCCTTCGGCTTCGTGGCCGGTCTCGCGCTCCTCATCGCCACCTTCGCCACGTCGCTGCTCATCGGCTTCATCGGCTTCCTCGTGATGCTGGCCTGCGCGTTTCTCTTCGAGCGCAACCTTCGCAAGCTCGGACGGGCCGGCTGGCAGCAGATGACCGAGTCCATGCGCGCCGGCCACCTCCGCGAGTACTTCGGCGACGCAGGCAACCGCCTCCGCCGCCGCTTCAAGCGCGACGAATAATCGCCTTCCGCCGGCTCCTCCTAGACGGGGCGAATCTTCGGCGCTTCGGGCTCGTGGACGGTTTTGAAGCCGAGGGCCCAGCGGAGGCGGTCTTGGCGGGTGGCGCGCGAGGCCAGTTGGCCTCGGACCTCGTCGGCGGCCTTGGAAGCTGCTGCGGCGTCCTCGGCGCCCACGCCATCCTCTGAATAGGCGGCCGCGGCCGTCGCCTCGGCGAGGATGGCCATCGGTGCCGGGCTGACCGCAGCCGGGATGGGGACGCGCTGGGCGTACTCGGCGGGCGTCTCGGCGCGCTGGCGTGGATGGCCGGCGAGGGTGAGGGCCTCCTCGGCCTCTTCCCACGCCACCAGGGCGCGAGCTTCGGCCGTAGCGGCCGCCGCCCTCCTGTGAGCGAACGCCCGCCGACGACGAGTGATCCCGACCGCTGCGGCACCGCCGAGCAACACCACGATGAGCCCGAGAAGCAGCAGCGCCGTCTCCCAACCGGGCGTCTTGTGCGAGGTCTTCACGGCCGGGGGATTGGTGGTGGCCGTGCGCGGGTTGGGAGTGGAGCCGGCGCTGGCGCCGGTCGTCGTCGGCGTCTCGGGCGTGGCGACTGCGGGCGGCGGCGAGAAGCCTTCGGGCGCCATCGGCGTCACGCCCGTGTAGCCCTGCTCGTCGGGCGCCCCGCGGCCGGGCGTCGGCTCGAAGGCGACCCACCCGTACCCGCTCAGGTACACCTCGGGCCAGGCGTGGGCGTGGCGGTCGAGGACCCGGTAGGAGTCGGGCCCGACCTGCTGGCCGGGCGTGAACCCGACGGCGACGCGGCTGGGCAGGTTGATCGCCCGCGCCATTGCCGCGTACGACCCGGCGAACTGCTCGCAGTAGCCGCGCTTGGTGACGAACAGGAAGCGCTGCAGCGCGTCGTCACTGTGCCCGGGTGGGACGTTGAGGTCGTAGCGGTAGTTGTTGCGGAGGTAGTCCTGCAGGGCTTTGGCCTTGGCGTACGGCGTCGCCGCCCCCGCCGTCACCCGCTGGGCGAGCTGCACGACCGAGCTCGGGAAGCCGTCGGGCAGCGCCAGGTACTTCTCGATGATCGACTGCGGAAGGACGGGCGGTGCCGTCGAGAGGTCGGTCGACGTCAACTGCGGCAGCGCCGACTCGACCCGGTAGACGAGTCCGTTCGACGTGTCGGCGTCGGTGAGCAGGCTCGATGACTCGGGGTCGTAGCGCACCTTCTTGATCCCGTCGAGGCGGGTGGGCCGATAGGCCGCAGGCAGCCAGATCGACGACAGGCCGCTGATCGAGAACCGCGCGGTCACGGCGTTGCTCGGCGCCCTGCTGCGCACGCCGCTCGGCAGGCCGCCACCCGCCGGCTTGTACGTGCCGACCGACGACCAGATCTTCCCGTCGAACTTGTCGAGGGCGGTGATGCGCCAGTAGGCGGGCGACGAGCTCTGCACGGTGAACAGCTCGTTGTCTGATTGGTCGACCAGCCGGGTCCTGATGTCGACGAGCGGACTGATCGTCGTCCGTGAGTTGGGCCCGCTGTCCTTGGCGCGCCAGTTGAACACTGGCGCATTGCCCGCCCCCGGCAGGTCGGGGCCGAGGGCGGCGGCCACGACGACCGCCAGGGCGCCGATGCCGATCCCGCGCGCCAGCAGGGCCCGGCTCCCGGGACCTTTGCGGCCGGCGAGCCAGTTGGCGCTCTCCTCGCTCCTCGCCACGCTGATGAGGAGCATGAACAGCAGCACGCTCGCGAGATAGAGGGCCGACAGTGCGAGGCGGTTGCGGTTATAGGCCAGCACCGAGCCGAAGAGGAAGATCGTGAATGACGGGATGACCGTCTCGATCGTGGCCGCCAGCCGGAACGCGGCTGTGTCGGCGAGAAAGGCGCACACCCACGCCGCGAGCGCGGATGCGAGCACGAACCCGCGCGTGACGGGCGTCGGCGGGACGGCGGTGTTGAAGCGGGTCACGGCGCCGTTCAGGTCGGTCGAGACGACGTGCCAGGTCTTGGCCAGCGGCAGGCCGTTGCTCAGCGTCTGCGGTTCGATGGCGTAGGCGACGAACAGGAGCAGTCCGATCGCCGATACGAGCGTCGCCCCGCCCATGCCGACGCCGAGGCGCCGGCAGATCCACGCCAACGCGTGGGCGAGGACGGCGGCGAGCACGACGCGGTCGAGGAACGAGCCGTTGGTGAACAGGCGCAGCAGCGAGATCGCTGCTGTCACCGTGAGAAGGATGACGGCCACCTCGGCACCCGCCTCGAGCACACTCGAGCGGCGCTCGGGGGGCGGAGGGGGAGGCGCGGTGGGTGACGGAGCCGCTACCCCGGGACGTTCTTCGACGACCGCCGCCATCAGCCGAATCCCCGGGAACCCGCTGCGGCGCGGGCGCTGAAGGCCTGGTTCCACGAGGTGGCGAACGGCTGTGCTCCGTCAACGCGTACGAACGTCGTCGAGACCGCCTGCGTCCGGCGCCGGCCGGCTGGCGCGCCCAGGTCGTAGGAGCTGCGCTCGAACATGACGACCGTGAGCGACGCGAATCGGAATTGCAGGCGCGCGATGTTCTGGACCTCGCTGTTGGGCGCCTCGGAAGTGAAGAGCGCGACCAGGCCGCCGGCGTTGCCCGGACGGGTGAGATTCCCGAGGACCGCGGACAGGCGGTCGTCACGCGTGAGGCCGACGCTGGCGAGCGTCTCCATGATCGCCTCGACGTGGGCGTGCTGGGCGCCGTATCCCGAGTCGACGCCATCTGTGGTGACGAGGCGCACGAGCGACCCACGTTGCCAGCAGGCGGCGACCACGCTTGCCGCCGCCGACACCGCGAGCTCGAGTGACTCGCCGCTGTGGGCCCGCTGGCGGACGTCGAGGAGCACTGTGACGCGCGCCTGCCAGGGCATCTCGTTTTGGCGGATCATCAGCTCGTCGAGGCGGGCGGTCGACGGCCAGTGCACGCGGCGGAGGTCGTCGCCAACCTCGTAGGCCCGCAGCGCGTAGAAGTCCTCGCCCGACAGGGCGACACCGGTCGGGTGGTCGGCGCCGCTGAGGGGGTCGTCGCCGCGCGTGTGGGGGAGGGCGGCCACGGAGTCGATGCGCGGGTACACGGTGAGCTCGCTGGCCGGCGCCACGCGGAAGGTACGGGCGGCGAGGCCGAAGGGGTCGGTGATGTTGGCCTCCAGGGGCCCGAGCGAGAAGATGCCGCGCCGGTCGGTGGGGAGGCGGTAGGCGGCGCGCGCCGACTCGGCCGGCGCCAGCGGCGACACGAGGAACTTCGCTTGGCGGCGCCCGCCGTCGAACGGATCGCGCAGGCCGAACACCGACGTGCGCCGGCTGCCGGCGTTGCGGACGATCAGCTCGACGCGGCTCTCGGTCCCGGCGTACACCCTCGGCGGGTGCAGCTCGCGGCGGATGTCGAGGCGTGGGCCGGGGAGGCGGGCGAGGGCGACGGCGAAGCCGACGAGTGCGGCGGCACCGGTGCCGAGGACGTACAGGTCGAGGGCGCCCAAGGCGCGGCCGGCGACCCACAGCACGGCGGCGCCGATGAGCAGCGTCCAGCCGCGACCGGTGATCACCCCGAGCGGCCCGTGGGCACCTTGACGCTGCCGACGGCGTCCGCCAGGACGTCGGCGCGGGCGACGCCGCGCATCTGTGCCTCGGGGGTGAGGGCGAGGCGGTGTTCGAGGACGGGGAAGGCCAGCTCCTTCAAGTCGTCGGGCACCACGTACTCGCGTCCAAGGGCGGCGGCTCGCGCCCGGCCGGCGCGCTGGAGTCCGAGGGCGGCGCGCGGCGAGACGCCGATGGCGAGGTCGCGGTGGCGGCGGGTGGCCTCGGCCAAATCGACGATGTAGCCCTTGAGGCTGGGGGCGACGTGGACGGACTGGGCGAGGCCGATCATGGTCCGCACGTCTGCCGCCGACGCGACCGGCGCCAGCTCGTCGACGGCGGCAACGGCGCCGCCGTGGGTGTCGAGGATCGCGATCTCCGCAGCGCGGGCGGGATATCCCATACGGATGCGCATGAGGAAGCGGTCGAGCTGGCTCTCGGGGAGCGGGTACGTCCCCTCGTGCTCGATGGGGTTCTGGGTGGCGATGACCATGAACGGCGACTCGAGCCGGTAGGTGGTGGCGTCGACGGTCACCTGCCGTTCCTCCATCGCCTCGAGGAGGGCCGACTGCGTCTTCGGCGAAGCCCGGTTGATCTCGTCGCCGAGCACGACGTTGGCGAAGATGCCGCCGGCCCGGAACTCGAAGGTGCCCGTGCCCCTGTTCCACACGGTGACGCCGGTGACGTCGGACGGGAGCAGGTCCGGCGTGAACTGGATGCGGTGCCACGAGGCGTCGATGCTGGCGGCCAGGGCCTTGGCCAGGCTCGTCTTGCCGACACCCGGGACGTCCTCGATGAGCAGGTGGCCCTCGGCGATCAGGCAGACGAGGGCGAGGCGGATGGGCTCGTCCTTGCCCTGGATGACCTCTTCGATGTTGTCGACGATGGCGTCGAACTTCTGGGCGAACGACTGCACGGTGCGCGTCCCAACGCGCTGTCTGGCCACCGACGAAGCCTACTGTCCACCCTCGTGGACTTAGCCCTCGCCGTCGACGTCGGCGGCACCAAGATGGCGGCCGGCTTGGTCTCTGCTGAGGGCGAGCTGGTGGCGTCGGCGGCGAGCCCGACGCCCCGGGACGCCGACGCCGAAACGCTCTTCTCGGTCGTGCGCGCACTGGTCGATTCAGTCGGGGGCGACGGCGCGGCGGCGGTGTGCGGCGTCGGGTGCGGGGGACCGATGGCACGCGGTGGCGAGGAGGTGTCGCCGCTGAACATCCCGGGGTGGCGCCGTTTCCCGCTGCGGCGGAGGCTCGCTGACACCGTCGGGCTCCCCACATTCGTCGACAACGACGCCAAGGCGTTGGCGCTGGGCGAGGGCTGGTGCGGTGCCGCCGCCGGTGTCGACAACTTCATCGCCATGGTCGTGTCGACCGGCGTTGGTGGCGGAATCGTCCTCGACGGCCGCCTCCTCGACGGCGCGTCCGACAACGCGGGCCACATCGGCCACGTCATCGTCGAGCCCGACGGCCGGGAGTGCGCGTGCGGCGGCCGCGGCTGCCTCGAGGCGGAGGCATCGGGACCGGCGATCGCCGCCGTCACCGGCCGCGCCGCCTCCGAGGCCGACGACGCGACCATCACCCGGACCGGCACGCTCGTCGGGCGGGCGGTGGCGTCGGTGGTGGACCTCCTCGACCTACGCCTCGCCGTCGTCGGCGGTTCCGTTGCGCTGGGTTTCGGGGATCCGTTCTATGCGGCCGCCCAGGCCGAGCTCAACGCCCGGGCCCGCATCGACTTCGCCCGCGG
>JAFASB010000361.1 GCA_019244985.1 Acidimicrobiia bacterium
TCGCCTTCGCGTTGTTGCTCACGGCCTCCTGGGCCTGGGCCGCCACCTACTACGGCTACGGCCTCGTCCCCGCCGAGGTCCGCAAATTCGTCGCCGGTGGGGCCAGCCGCCTCCGCCCCCCGTTCTGGCGGTCCTAGCTGCCATATAGCGACCCCCACGACCGCCAGAACGCCGGACCGCCTCCGCCGCCTCCCGTTCTGGCGGTCCTAGCTGCCATATAGCGACCGCCACATCCGCCGGCGTTCTTCAACTCGGCGTATTGATCGCCTGCTGTTCCGCCACACGCACGGCGGTCGAGGACGCGCGAGTAATTGCCGGGAGCGTTCCGCCCCCCGGGGCCCCTGCGACTGTGCAAGACACCGCCCAGTTCACCGTGGCCGTGATCGTGTAGGCCTCGCCGGGTTGAGAAGAGGACGAGCGCAAATAGGTGTACGAGCACGTTGGAGATCCGCTCGCCGCGTACGGCGTTCCCGGTCCCACACAAGTGATCGTGTGCCCGTCGCCCATGTTCCAGACGACTTGAGTCGCCGTCGCCGTCGCCGTCGCCGTGACGACGACAGGGCCGGCGTTCACCGAGTCGGACTTGGTCGCCAGGTCGCCGGTTTGGACCCACAACCACGTCGTCAGCCCGGTCAACTGGTCAGTGCCGGAGGCCGGATCGGGATTCATGCGGATGTGCGGATTCGGCAACGGGAACTGCTTCTCCGCCTGGACGGCGAGCGCCGCCGGATCAACCGGAAGCGCCGCTGCCGGATTGCCCGGCACACCCGATGACGGCCTCGGCACGAAGACGACGTGGCCGCTGTACCCACAGCCGTCAATGAAGTAGTAGTCGCCCCCATTTGGATCAGGCAGTTCGGTGCCCGGTAGATGCGGGTTCGCCATCACGATGTACTTCACGTCTGAGGGATCGACCGCGGTATAGGTCGGCGTGCATGTCGGCCCGGAGCTGGCATGCCCTGCCCCGCCACCTTCGTGCGTGGCTGTTTGCGTATTCGAAGGCCCGGTCGCTCCTGGGTCGCCCGTACCGTGGTCGGCGCTCAGAACGGGATCGCTACTCCCGCCCGAGGTGACCTTCCCGCTGTTGGTGTCGGCCCACGCCAGGCTCGTCCCGCTCACGGCCAGAACGATCGCCCCCGCAGCCGCCGTAACTACGCGGGGCACACGCCCGCCTTCTCTACGACCTTTGCCACCTTCCAGGTCCCACCTTCGAGAAGCAGCGTGGATTCAAACCCGTGCTTCGTGTCGCCAGGATCATCCCGCAAAGCTCCCGTCTTGGCGTCGTACTGGTGTCCGTGGTCGATGATGCAGTCATCAACGATCGCAGTGTTGCCTTGGACAGAAACAACCTTCGGGTTGAGGTCGGATACGCCCCGTAAAACAAGACCTCTCGTCGCGCGGTCAAGGAGATAGAGGTGCACCTGGCGAAGCTCGTCGCCGGTCATGTGCTCGCCAAGCGTGGCGTCCAAGGTGGGATTGTGCGGGTCGGGTGCTGCCGTAACGCGCCGATAGAGCTCGTCGTACCCTCGGTAGTCCGCGATGACTTTCGCGTTCACGTCGGTCGTCGTCGTCCGCGCCGCGACGGGCCTGGCTTTCGGCGTCGAGCCGCCTCCGCACGCAGCGAGGCCCACCGCCGCGACGGCGATCGCTGCTGCGACGCGAATTGAGTCGCCGAGCGCTTTCATGGCGTGTTGATCGCTTGTTGCTCTGCGACGCGCACGAGCTGCGTGCTGGGGAGGCCGCGGATGACGCCGAAGTCGCCGGACGTTCCGTCCGTCGCCGTCCAGGTCACATGCCAGTCAATCCAAGCCGTGGCCCGGAACGAGTTGTTGGGGGCGTGTCCGGCTGATGACTTCTGGTACTTGTAGCCGCAGGGCGAAATCGCGTTCGGCTGCGCAGGGTCGTAAGCGGTGCCGGGGCCAGCGCAGGTAAAGGCGCTCCCGGGCTGACCGTCGCCCATCTCGAAGACCAGATCGACAGGCGTTGCGGTCGTGGTCGCCGAGATGGTGTCGATCGTCGCGGTCGCATGTGCCACGTGCCAGGTCGTCGGGTCAGTCCAAAGCCAAGTCGCAAGCTGCACAAGTTGGTCCTGACCCACCGGCGGATTCATGTGAATGGCAGGCGGGTCAAGAGGCGTGCGCTGCTTCGCGACTTGCGCCACCTCCGCGCCAGTCGCCGTCGGCGCTGGCGCGCCCCCCGGAGGAGGCGCCCCCACCGGCCACGTAAAGAACGTCAGGATTCCGGCGCCACACATCGGTGGGTTCGCGCATGAACTCGGATATCCGTTCCACACCGGAGTGTCCAGGGGAATCATGTGCTCGCCCGGTGGGGGGCAGTTCTTCGACCACCAGTCGAACCCAGGCGGCGGAGGCCCCGTAAGGACCTTCCCGTACAGCACGGGGTACTGAACAGGATCGATGTGTTTATACAGGCAGGGATCGGGCCCGCCACCGCTCCCGCCGTCGCTCTTACCCGTGCCGCCCCCGACCGAATGGATGCTCCCATTTCCCCCGGTACCGGGCCCTGTTGGCGAGGCAACGCCCGACCCGATGGAGCCCGGGTCGGCCGACGCCAACGGTGTCGGATCGGCGGATGACGATCCGCTCGAACCGCCATTTGTGGGCGGGTTGCTCGCTGCATTTGCCACGGAGGCAAACGGCACCACGAGCACGCCTATCACCGCGGCGCTTGCGACTATCCAGCGCGCTATTCGGTGCACGGGCCACCGTTTTCAATCGTGGCCACTTTCCAGCCACCGTCTATGAAGGTGAGCGTTCCAGTTCTGAGCGTTCGTCGTGCATCGGCATGGACGTCGACAGTGCTCGTGCGGGTGTTGTAAACGTCCGTGTGATCGCCCAAGCAATCTCGAACAGAAGCGTTCGTACCGTTCAGGGTCAGGATCGTCGGACGTAGGTCGTACGTGCCCTTATAGACCTGCCCGGCCAAGTACCGGGCTTGCAGCGCGGCGATTGAGTTGTTGAGCGCGGTCCCGGTGGCCACATCCTTTAGACGAGGATCGAGCGGAGCGCCCCTGGTTCCGAGGTCTAGGTAGGTGTTCCAATAGTCACGCCAACCTTGCAGCACCGCCGCCTGCTGGGCAGTCTGCGGATCCGGGGTCGTCGTGGATGACACGGCGGCCGCGGATTTCGCCGCCGTGCTGCTCTTGCCGCCGCCGCCGCAGGCTGCCAGGACGATGGCCGCGAGAGCAGCCAGGGTGGCGATGCGGAGGCTGGTTTGGGCTCGTCTCATGGTGCCGTCCTAGCGAGGCGCGCGGCTCGTTCGCCGGATGTCAGCTCGTTGTAGAGGGCGACGGTTTCGGGGTGAAGGTTTTCGAGGGGGCAGTCCTCCTCGATGACGTGGGCGAGCTCGTTCATCAGGGCTTCTACACCGGCCCGATTCCCCTCAAGGTCGGCGGCTTCCATGGCGTCGCGGTAGAGCTGCTCGTTGCCCGCGCTGGCGCGTAGGCCTTGGCGTGCTGCCCAGCGCGCACCCTTGGCGTCGCCAGCGTCGAGGCAGAGGCGGGCGAGCTGGTGGGCGGCGTCGGCAATCTCGTTCTCGATGCAGACCATGAACCCCTCGGCGTGGATGTCGGTGATCGACTCGTCCTCGAGCAGACGTTGCAGTCCGGCGGCTGCGAACAGGGCGTCGTAGACGGCCTGGGCAAGCGCCTCTTCGGCGTCGAGGTGGAGGCGGGGCTGGCCGGCCTCGATGCGCTCTTTGGCCAGCGCGGACAGGTCCTCGTCGATGAGCTCGGCGGCGAAGGCCTGGCGCGCTTCTTGGGTCAGAGCCAGACGTCCGGCCACGTCGTCGTCCTTGCGGCGCTCCGCCAGCTTGGCGGCCACTCGCTCCCGCACCTGGCGCACCAACGCGAAGTTGGTGACCTCGGGCGTCACCCGATTCTTGGTCACGACGCCTGCTCCGCGAGCGCGGAGTTGCGCGTCTCCTGGTGACGAGCAACGCCGGCGATGGCCGAAGCGACGTCCCGAGCGGCCCGCACCAGGCTCGAACGGTTCAACGCCGCGGGGCTGCCAGGCTCGCCGTTGAGCATGGCCGCCGCCCGGTCGTCGCGTGGCAGGACTCCGATGACCTTGGCGGCGACGGCGGCCTCGACTTCGGCGGCCGAGTACGGACGCTCGCCGATGAGAACGACGCCAACCGGCGCGTCGGACATCGGCACGGCCAGGCGCGCACGCAGGTGGGCAACGCCGTCGAGGGTCGAGCGGGCGACAAGCACGACGATCGCCGCATCCGCCACCAGCTCGAGCACGGGTGAACCGGGCTGGACGCGGCCGCAGTCGGCGATCACGTCGGTGTCGGGCAGGGTGGCAAGCACCGGACCGAGGTGCTCCCACAGATTCCCGAGGGCGTGGCCCTGTTGTGCAGACGCGGGCCCCACGAGCACTGGCACGCCACCCGGCAGCGTCTGGGTGTGGCTCCATACCTCTTCGGCTGACAGCGCGTGGCGGAAGCCGGCGCCCATCTGCACGAGCCCGGGATCGGGTGTCAGCGCGAACCGAGCGGCTATGTCACCGCCGGCCGGGTCCAATTCGGCGAACAGCACCTTGCGGGCGTTGCGCCACACGCTCGCCACCGCGAGGCCACCAGTCGATGCGCCGCCGGCGCCCTTCACGCCAACCCACGCGATGAGGCTCATGACGCCGACTGGAGGACGAGGGTTACCTGGCTGACGCTGGCGGCGCCGGCCACCGCGGGGGCGTCCGCCTCGTCGACGAGGATCGACACCGAGGTGTTGTCGTTGTTGCCGCTGCCGTCGACGGCGAAGACGGTGGCCCGGCGAACGAGTACGGCACCGGAGGGACGGTCGGGTCCGCCCGCCGCGGCCGCTCCGTCCCCGGCCAGCTGGGCCGCCGGTCCCGTGGCGACGACCAGGACCTCGTCGCCTTCCTTCAACCGCGAGGTCGGCATCTGGGCAGGCTTCAGCGAGAGGCCGATGACAACCTTGCCCTCCGTCACGGCGTTGCTAGTGGCCAGCTGCTTCCGGGTGAGCAGCGTGCCGGGAAGGAGCGTCACCGCCGCCGTCTTGCCGACGACCGCCCCACGGTCGTTGGCGGCGATGGCGCTCAACCCGGCTCCCCCCGAAAGCTCGACGGTCGACAGGTCGCCCGAGCGGACGACCTGGCCGGCCGGCACCTGATGGGCGACGGCCAGCACGGCCGTCTTCGACGTCGCCCGCATCTGCAGGACGGCTGCGATCAGCCCGCAGCCGACCATCAGCAGCACGCCGACCGCGATCAACGCACCGTTGCGTCGCGGCTTCGTCGGCGAGATGCGCATGCCGGGCGGCGTGTGTCCGTTGGTCAAGCCGCCCCCGGGGCGCGGCCGCATAGAGGTCGCAATCATCAGACGCTCTCCTCGGAGTTGTCGCTTGGCAGGTGACGTCGCGCCTGTGACGTCATCTCCTTGTCTTTGCCGGACCCTTACCGTTTCTGAAGGTTCCGCATACCGCACACTTGCCTCAAACTCAGCCTCCGTCACGAACCATCTGCAAAATGACCCGGCCGGGCATTGGCGACAACGTTCACGTCACCGCACGTCCGGACTAGTCCCGCGGCGTCACGTCCAGGCCCAGCAGGGCGTGGACGTCGGCGAGCCTGTACCGGTGGTGACCGCCGACCGTTCGATGGAGGGGGAGCGCGCCCGCTCGGCCCCAGCGGCCGACCGTCTTCGCGCTGACCCGGAAGAGCTGGGCAACCTCCGAGGCGGTCAGCATGCGGTCGAGCTCGGGGGTGTCAACGTCGCTCATGTGGAGTCCTTCCTGGCAACACGGAACGAGAGGACTCTATGACAACTATCTAGGTTTGTCTATGTCTAATTATGTTTAGTACTGCCGACCACTTCGTTTTGGCGGTTGTCGGAGTGCCACAGACCCACCCAGGACCGCCAGAACGGAACGCTCCGCCGGCCACAGCGCCGGACGACCGAAACTGGCAACAGGAGCCACACAGGCGTACTGTGCCAACAGGCACGGAGTAGGGAGGCAAGGGTGGAGTCCCATGCGAAGGCGCGGTTTCTGACCGTCGCCGAAGTGGCCGAACTCATGCGCGTCTCGACCATGACCGTCTACCGATTGATCAAGGCGGGCGACATGGCGGCGGTGCGCGTGGGCAAGTCGTATCGGGTGCGCGAAGACGATGTCGACCGGTACCTCTCGAGTCGGTACAACGCGGCTGGTTAGTTAGGTTCGCGGGGCCATGCCCCGCCTCGACACCATCTCGTTCCTGTCCGACTACGGGCTGAGCGACGAGTTCGTGGGTGTGTGCAAGGCGGTCATCCGCCAAGTCGCCCCCCACGTGACGGTGCTCGACATCTGCCACGAGATCCCGCCCCACGACGTGCGCGCGGGGTCGCTCGCGCTCGCCCGCGCCGCGCAGTACCTGCCAAACGGTGTCGTCCTCGCTGTCGTCGACCCCGGCGTCGGCGGTGAGCGACGGGCGGTGGCGGTCGAGGGCGGCGACGGCGAGTCGTTCTTCGTCGGCCCCGACAACGGCGTGTTGGCGTCGGCGGTGGCGATGACCGGCGGCGCCGGACGGGCCGTCAGCCTGACCAACGACGAGTACCAGCTGCCTGCGCCGGGCCCGACCTTTGCCGGCCGCGACATCTTCGCCCCGGCCGCCGCCTACCTGTGCAGCGGCGTCGACCTCCTCGAGCTCGGCGAGTCGATCGACCCCCTGAGCCTGCTGCCCGGCATCCTCCCGTTGACCCGGGCCGAGGACGGCAAGCTCGTCGGCGAGGTGCTGTGGGTCGACCGCTTCGGCAACGTCCAGCTCAACGTCGACCCCGACGAGCTCGAGCCCTTCGGCGAGGCGATCACCCTGCGCTTCGGCGACCAGACCCGCACCGCCGTGCGGGCCCGGACCTACGACGAGCTCGGCCCTGGCCAGATCGGTCTGGTCGTCGACTCCTACGGCCTGGTGTCGGTCGCCCTGGCCCGGCGCTCGGCCGCCGACGAGCTGCGCCTCGGGGCCCCCACCGAGGTCACCCTCGAAGCGGCCACCGACTAGCGGGTAGACAGGCCGACCACCGCCATGCGCAGAGGAACCACGATCGCCGTCGCCGCCCTCCTGGCCGCGATCCTGCTGGCGTTCGTGATCCAGTTCCTCATCGTCGGCACTTGACGGTTACCTCTGCTTATCGCCGCTAGAGTCGGTCTCATGGCGGGCGAGACCTCTGAATACGGCCCGGTGCTGACGACCGCCCAGGTCGCCAAGCTCCTGGATCTCAACCCCCAGACCGTGCAGCAGATGGCCAAGGACGGCCGCCTCCCAGCCCACCGCCTGCCGGGCGCCCGCAAGTACCTGTTCTTCCTGGAGGACGTGCTGGGCTTCGTGCGCCAGCACAAGGTTCACCCCGGCGACGTCGAGGACGAAGAGGTCTAGGAGGCCGAGCGGCGCCGCTTCCTCCACACTGGGGGAGTGGACGCAGCCATCCACACCGAGGACCTCACGCTCTCGTTCGGCGCAGAGAAGGCACTGGACGGGCTGACCTTCGACGTCAACGCCGGCGAGGTGGTCGCCCTGCTCGGGCCGAACGGCGCCGGCAAGACGACGACGGTCCGTCTGCTCAACGGCCTTCTCGATCCCGACGGCGGTTCGTCGCGCGTCCTCGGCCTCGACCCTGCGACCGAGGGCCACAAGGTGCGGGGCCGCACCGGCGTGATGACCGAGCAGTCCGGGCTCGACGAACGGCTGACGGCGCGCGAGAACGTGGTGTTTACGGCGCGCATGCGCGGCCTGTCGGCGACCGCGGCGGGCAAGCACGCCGACGAACTGCTCGAGCGCTTCGGCATCGCCGACCGTGCCAACCACCGCGTGCAGGGATTCTCGACGGGCCAGCGCAAGCGCGTCGCTCTGGCGCGCGCCCTCCTCCACGACCCCGAGATCCTCTTCCTCGACGAGCCCACCGCCGGCCTCGACCCCGAAGCCACGCGCGACGTGCTCGACCTGCTCGCCAACCTCGCCGCCGAACACGGACGCACGGTCCTGCTCTGCACGCACTTCCTCGGCGAGGCCGGACGGCTGTGTCAGCGCATGGCCGTGCTGCACCGCGGGCGCCTGCGCGCCTTTGGCCGCCCCGACGACCTGGCGGCGAACATCTGGCGTGGCGTGCCGGTCGAGCTCGACCTCGGCGCGCCGGCTGACGAGCGCACGCTGCAGGCGCTGCGGGCTGCGCGCGGCGTGATCAAGGTCGAGTCCACCCCGACGGGCGCACGCGTCGACGTCGAAGAGCGCGCCGCGCTCCCGCCGCTCGTCGCCAGCCTGGTGCAGATGGAAGTGCCGGTGTTCGGCGCCGTACCCCGGCCGCCGACGGTCGAAGAGATCTACTTCGCGATCCAGGAGGGCGCGGAGTGACCGCGCCGACGACGCCCGGCAGGACCGACGCCATCCGCGCCATCGCGGCGAAGGACTTCACCGCCGTGCGTCGCAGCAAAGGCGTCATCATCCCGATGCTGATCGTGCCGTTCCTGTTGCTCGTCGTGCTCCCCCTCGGAGTGGGCTTGGCGGCGCGCAACGCCCATCCGCCCGACGTGTCGAACATGGTGCGCTCGCTCCCCGGCGGGCTGGCCACGCCCATCCTCCATCTGCCGCCGCGCGAACGACTGGTGACACTCGTCGACGGCTACCTGTTGGCGCCGTTGTTCCTGATCGTGCCGCTGATGCTCGCCGCCGTCCTCGCCGCCGACGCCTTCGCCGGCGAGAAGGAGCGCAAGACCCTCGAGATCCTGCTCCACCAACCGGTTCCCGACCGCGACCTGTTCTTCGCCAAGCTGCTCAGCGCCTTCATCCCCGCCGTCGCCATCAGCTGGATCGGCTTCGCCTGCTTCGCCGTCGTCGTCGACGTCACCGCGTGGCCGGTCACCCATCACCTGCTCGTGCCCAGCAAGCTGTGGCTGGTCGTCATCTTCTGGGTGGCGCCGGCCGTCGCCACCCTTGGGCTCGGCGTGATGGTCCGCGTGTCGGCCCGCGCCACGAGCACGCAGGAGGCCAATCAGCTGGGCGGTGCGGTGATCCTGCCGCTGATCTTTCTCGCCGTCGGGCAGTCGACCGGCCTGCTCCTCGTCACCCTGCCCGTCGCCGTCGGCATCGGCGCAGGCGTGTGGTTGATCGCCCTCTGGCTCGTCGCCCGCGGCGCTCGCCGCTTCACGCGCGACCGGATGTCGCGCACAATCTGAATGGGTGAAAGGTAGGCTCCGCGGTCGATGGGGCGAGCCATCCGAGTGATGGTGGTTGACGACACCGACCACGTACGCCAGATGCTGGCGTCGATGCTCACCCTCGACGGCTTCGAGGTGGTCGAGGAAGCCGCCAGCGGCAGCGAGGCGGTGCGGCGCATCGACGGCGCCGATCCCGACGTCGTCGTGATCGACTACCGCATGCCCGGGATGGACGGCCTGGACACGGCCCGAACCATCAAGGACAAGCGGCCCGGTCAGCTGATGGTGCTCTACACCGCCTTCATCGACGGCGAGCTGCAAAAGGCGGCGGACGAAGCCGGCGTCGCCGTGTGCCTCGGCAAGGTCGAGGGCCTGGCCTCGCTCGAACGCGAGATCAGCCGCCTCTGCACCTCTCTTTTCTGAGCCTCGTAATCCGCCAGCACGCGATCCACTTTCGCCAGCCAGGCGTCGAGTCGCTCCCGGCGGGTCATCGCGTTGCGCGCCCTTCTTGCGCCTGCGCGGCCCAGTCGAGAATCTCGTTGTAGGCGGCGTCGACAAGCTCGGCGACGAGGGCCTCGCCCCGTCCGGCGCTGTCGGCGATCTCCCGGCACGCGGGCAACACGAGGACACGGATCGTTCGCTCTGCCAGTTCGTCGCCGGCCACGGCACATGCCGCCAGGTCGGCGAAGACGGCGTCGCGCTCCTCCGTCGTGGCCCGCTCCATGCGCGCCAGGAAGTGGGCGTCGGGCTTCCGGGTGACCAAGGTCGATGCCTTCATTGCTCTCCCCCTCGTGAGGTCTCGAGCTGAGTCTCGAAGGGTCACCTGTCACCTGTCCTGTCCGAACAGCTGTCACGCAAGAGCTCCTTTGGTGACAGCTGTCAGCTAGGACTCGCCCAGCTCTTTCGAGCGCTTGGTTGCGGCCCAGACCGCCTCAATGAAGGCGCTGCGCACGCCCCGCGCCTCCAGCGCCCGGAGGCCCGCGGCGGTGGTGCCACCGGGGGAGGTGACGGCGGCGCGGTGTTCCTCGGCGCTGCGATCGGTCTCGGTGAGCAGCCGGGCGGCACCGAGCAACGTCTGATTGGTCAGCGCCACCGCAGTGGGGCGCGGGAGGCCAGCGAGCACACCGGCCTCGGTCAACGCCTCGGCGACAAGGAAGACGTACGCCGGGCCCGAACCCGACAGCCCGGTGACGGCGTCGAGCAGCGGTTCACTGACGCGCTGGACGATCCCGACGGCGCCAAGGATGCCCTCGGCCCATGCCAGCTCGTCGTCGCCGGCCCACGTGCCAGCGGCAATTGCCGCCGCGCCGGCGCCGACCAACGCTGCGGTGTTCGGCATGGCGCGCACGGTGGGGACGCCGTTGCCCAACCACTGCTCGAGGCTTGCCAGAGGAACGCCCGCCGCGATCGACAGCACGCGCTGCACGCCGGCTTCGGCGACGCCGCGGCACGCGCCCTTGACGTCACCGGGCTTCACAGCGATCACCGCGCCCTCACACGGCATCGCGTGCGCGGTGATGTCGACGTCGATGAACGTCGACGCCAGTTCCTTGCGCCGCGCCTCGACCGGCTCGACAACGATGATGTCCTCGCCGTGCGCCCACTGCGCACCCAACAGACCGGCGAGCAACGCTTCGCCCATCTTCCCGCCGCCGATGATCGCCAGCTTGGCCGTGGAGTTCATCACTTCGGAAGATACGGGATGGGATTGCGGGCCTGCCCGCCGAAACGGGTCTCGAAGTGGAGATGGGGACCGGTCGAGTGGCCGGTCGAACCGACGTAGCCGATGACGTCGCCCTGGTTCACGTGTTGGCCCTGATGCACGGCCATGCGCGACTGGTGGGCGTACAGCGTCGAGAAGCCGGCGCCGTGGTCGACGATCACGACGTTGCCGTACCCGCTCATCACGCCGGCGAAGACGACGGAGCCGGCCTTGGCCGCGTGGATCGCGGTGCCGTAGCCGCACGCGATGTCCTGGCCCTGGTGCATTCGGCCCCAGCGCATGCCGAACGGCGACGTGAGCGGGCCGTGGCACGGCCAGATCAGCCCGGCGGCCGACGTCGGGCCCGCGACCGCCGCCGTCGTCGCCGCGGCTGGGCCCTGGGCCTTGGCCAGCAGCGCCTGAACGTTGCCTTCGGAGTCGGCCGCCGCTTCGGCTTCGGCCGCGTCGTCGGCAATGCGCGCATCGAGGGCCCCGTGCAACGCGGCCTGGATCTTGAGCTGCTGGGCGAGCGCGCGCAGCTTGTCGCCCGCGTCCTTGCGCCGCTGCTTCGTCAGGTCGCGCGCCTTGGCCAACCGCGCCTGCTCGACGGACTCGTCCTGCAACGCGCCCCGGAGACTGTCGAGCGCGTCGCGGTCGTTGGACATCAGCGTGCTGATGTACATCTCCCGCTGGCTGAACTCACTGAGATTCTTCGCGCCGATGATGTCGAGCACGGCGTGGCCGCCGGCGTGCGTGTAGGCGTCGATGGCGGAGTCGACGGCGACCGAGCGGTACTGCGAGACCTGCTGTCTCGTCGCGTCGAGCTTGTCCTGTTCGCGCTGCACCGCGACCTGTGCGGCCTGCAGCGCCTGGTTGGCGGCGTCGGTCGCGGCCAACTGGGTGTGCACGGACTTGTCGAGGGTGGCGACGGCGCCGCTCAGCTGGTCGTGTCGCGCTCGACGCGTCGATCTTGGCCGCGGCGGCCACGCTGCGAGCGCGCGCGGCACCCTGCTTCTGCGATTCCGCAGAAGCCGGCGCTGCCTGCAGCAGCACCGTGACGGCGCTAAGGGCCGCAACGATCAGTCGTGTCCTGGTCGTGCGCATACGAAGTCGAAGCCTCCCGCCCAGAGGCTTCGATTGGGGAAGTGTGGGCTCGAAGGGTACTGATCCGACCCTTACCGAGCAACCCCCAGTTGGGGCTCAGGGACGCGATGCGGCCCGAGGAACCTCACGGTCACGTCGCACTTCCCCGAACGACATCACCGATCCGCACCTCGGGCCGGGGCGTCAAGGTAGCGGGAGAGACCACGTCGCACAATAGGAATCTGTCAGATGCGCTCTCGAGGAAATGGGTGTCGAGATTCGACCCCTATTTCCGCGAGAAGCGGGAGGCGAAGGCCAAGTGGAGGACTGGGCGGAAGTACTGCTCGACGTAGGCGTAGGTCGAGCCGACGACGCGGTCGAGCTCGCCATCGTCGACGGCCGAGAGCGGCATCTGTCCGACGAGGTAGATGGCGTCCTCGGCGCCGACGGCGAAGCGCATGCCGAAGAGCTTTGCGTTGCGGCGCAGCAGGAACTCGTACACCGCGGGCTTGTTCTCCTCGGGGTCGGGCAGGAAGTACGTCTCGTACTGCAGCGTGCGCTGGCCGAGCGTGAGCCAGATGGTGGTGAAGTCGCGCTCCTCGCCCTGCAGGCGAAGGAACCAACGGTCGACCGACGGGTCGGGATCGTGGTCGACGGCAACGGCGATCGGGTTCTCGTCGAGCTGGCGCGTGAGCCAGCGCTCGATCAGCGCCCGGTAGTGGTCGACGTCGCCGAGCTCGTCGGCCAACTCAGAGGCTCAACTGCACTCGACGAGTTGGCGCGCCGTCAGGTCGGCGTAGAGCCGCCGCAACCGGGCGGCGGTCATCGACCAGCGGTAGCGCAACGCGCCCGTCGCACTGTGGCGGCTCATCTCCGCGGCCAGTCGCGGGTTGTCGAGGATCTCGCCGACGTACGCCGCGTAGGCGGCCGGGTCGCGGCCCTCGACGAGGAAGCCGGTGTGGCCGTGGTCGACGAGCGAACGCAGACCGCCGACGGCGGCGGCGACGACCGGGGTCCCGCACGCGGCGGCTTCCAGGGCGACGAGGCCGAACGACTCGGCGCGGCTGGGGACCAGACACGCGTCGGCCGCCCGGTAGTAGGTCGCCAGGTGGTCGTGGGGTTCGGCTGGGACGAAGCGCACGCGCCCGCCGAGGTCATGGGCGTCGACCAGCGCGTGGAGGCGGCGCAGCTCGGCCTCGCCCTCGGGACCACTCGGGCCGCCGACGATGACCAGCGACGCCGATCCGTGGCCCTCGGTCTCCAGACACGCCAGCGTGCGCACGGCGACGTCGGCGCCCTTCAGCGGCTGGATGCGGCCGACGAACAACAACACCGGACCGTCGCCCAAGCCGAGCACGGCCCGAGACGCCGCCCGCGAACCCGGCGAGAACATGCGGTGGTCGACACCGGGCGACACGATCTCGATGCGCTCGGCCCGCGCCCCGTAGAGCCGCTCCAGCTGGGCGCGCTCCTCGCCGGTCGAGGCCAGGATGGTGTCGGAGCAGCCGATGACCTGGGCCTCGGCGCGTGCCCGCTGCTCGGGCTCGTCCCCGCACGTCTCAGCCTTGACGCGGGCCAACGTGTGGAACGTCGACACCAGCGGCAGGTTCAGCTCGTGCTTCAAGGCGTGGCCGGCGACGCCCGACAGCCAGTAGTTGGCGTGGATGAGATCGGGTGCGTCGAAGCCCGTCTCCATGCGCCGGCGTACGGCAGCGGTGAACTCGGGGACGAGCTCGGGCAGCTGCTCCTTCGGCACCGCTTCGGGCGGACCGGCGACCACGTTGTGCAAGCGGAAGCCGCGCTCGACCTCGACCACGTCGGGGAGCCCCGGCTCGAACGCCCGCGTGTAGACGTCGCAGTCGACGCCGGCCAGGGCGAGCGACGAGGACAGCTCCCGAACGTAGACGTTCATGCCACCGCCGTCGCCCGAGCCCGGTTGGGCCAGCGGCGACGTGTGCATCGAGAGGACAGCCAACGAACGCACGGCGGAAGACGAACCTAACGAACCCGATCAGGAATCGAGAATCGCCGCCTCCGACGGCTGATCCTCGACGGCGTCGATGTCGGGGCTCTGCAGGCCCTCGTTCTCGTGCTGGAAGGAGATGTACACCTGGATCAGCGCCTGCTTCTGGGCCTCGGTGATCGTCGGATCGCGCAGGATCTCGCCGACCAGGTCGTGGTCGCCCTCGCGCTCCTCGAGAATGCCGGCACGCACGTAGAGCGTCTCGGCCGAGATGCGCAGGGCCTTGGCGATCTGCTGCAGGATCTCGGCCGAGGGCTTGCGCAGCCCGCGCTCGATCTGACTCAGGTACGGGTTGGAAATGCCCGCCATGTCGGAAAGCTTCCGCAACGACAAGCGGGCCGAGCCGCGCTGTTCCCGGATGAACTCCCCGAGATCGCGCATCCGCGTCTGAATGTCCTCCATTGCCACGGCGGGAAGGCTACCGGCGTTGTCTAGGCAGGCGTCGAGATCGGCACCAGCCGTTCGCACAACGGGGCGAACACCTTGGCCACGTCGGGGTCGAACTGGGTGCCGCCCATGCGCTCGATCTCCTCGGCCGCGTAGCTCAGCGGGAGCGCCGCCCGATACGGCCGGTCGGTGGTCATGGCGTCGAAGGCGTCGACGATGCTAAACACCCGCGCCGGCAGCGGGATCTCCTCGGCCTTGAGGCCCTCGGGGTAGCCCGAGCCGTCGAACATCTCGTGGTGGTAGCGGACGATCTCCGCCGCCCCCTTCAGGAACGGGATGCTCGACACCATCTGGTAGCCGATCAGCGGATGGGTGCGCATGACGCGCCACTCGGCCGCCGTCAGCGGTCCGGGCTTGGACAGGATGCGCTCGGGGATGCCGACCTTGCCGGCGTCGTGGAGCAAGAAGCCGTACTCGGAGTCGGGGTAATCGGCGGCGATGCCGAGGGCCTGCATGAGGGCCATGCCGTAGACGCGGCAGCGCTCGAGGTGCTGGCCGGTGTAGGCGTCCTTGGCCTCGACGACGAAGGCCAGCGAGCGGATCGTCTCGAGGTACGCCGTCTTCAGCTCGGCGAGCGCAGCCTCGAGCTCTTCGGCGCGCGACCGCTCCCGCTTGTAGATCTCGGTGAT
>JAFASB010000422.1 GCA_019244985.1 Acidimicrobiia bacterium
CCTTGTAGGCGAGCCCCCGCTGCGTGTGCAGCACCGCCTTCGGCGTACCTGTCGACCCCGACGTGAACAGGGCGACGGCGAGATCCGCGGGTCGGGCCGCCGATTTGGCGACCGTGACCGGCGGGCCCAGCCCCGAGAGGCCGTCGACGTCCTCGGGTTCGGTGAGCACGACGCGCGGCTCGACCTGAGCGAGTGCGGCCGCCGCGTCGCCCGTGCCCATCCCGTGGTGCACAGGGACGGCGACGGCGCCGAGGCGCCAGCAGGCTCGGTAGAGCACCACGGCCTGCTCGACATTGCGCAGCTGCCAGGCCACCGCGTCGCCACGCTTGACGCCTCGCGCCCGAAGTCCACCGGCGATCGATGCGATGTGCTCGGCGTGCGCACCGGGCGTGGTCTCGGCCAGGACGGCGTCGAGGGTCGGCGTGTCCCACGGTCCGCCGGGGCGGAGGTAGTGGGCGGCTCGGGTCGGCCGCAGCGTGGGCTTGAGGGTCAATGTCGGAGCGCGCTCAGACCAGGGGATTGCGCCAGGCGCCGCCCGCCGGCGTGCGGCCGCGCAGGAGGTTGGTGCCGATGTAGTTGCGCTGGACCTCGACGGTGCCGGCGCCGATGCACAGGCCGCGGATGTCGCGGTAGGCGCGCTCGACTGGGTACTCGCGGCTGTAGCCGTACCCGCCGAGCAGCTGGATCGCTTCGTCGCAGACGAACTTGGCGGCCAGGTTGGACGCCGCCTTGGCCATTGCCGTCTCCAGGGCCGGAGGCGTGCCGTGGGGCCCGGCCATGGTCACGGCCCGGTTGAGCAGCAGACGGGCCGCATCCAGCTGGGTAGCCATGTCGGCGATCTTCCACTGGAGGCCCTGAAGGTCGGCGAGGGGGCGGCCGCCGATGATCCGCTCGTTCATGTAGCGGATGGCGTACTCGAGGGCGCCCTGAGCGGCGCCGAGGCACATGGCGGCGTTGCCACAGCGCTCGTGATTCAGGTGGGCGAGGAGCGTCTTGAACGCTTCGGTGTCGTTCGGGTTGCCGGCGAGCAAGACGTCGTCCGCCTCGATGCGCACGTCGTCGAAGGCCAGCTCGGCCTCGGTGCACGCCCGCAGACCCATCTTCTTGTGGGTGCCGGCGATGCTCACGCCGGGCGCGCTGAGGTCGACGACGACGGCGCCGACACCCTTGGCGCCGTCGCCGCCGGGAAAGCGGGTCCACACGAGACAGGCGGACGCCTTGTGCCCGCCGGTGACATAGTTCTTGTAGGCGTTGAGCCGGTAGCCACCGCCACCGTCGTCGGTGAGGTGTGAACGCATGAGGTTCGCCGCCGACCCGGCGTCGGGTTCGGTGATGCCGATGCAGAACAGCCCCTCGCCCGAAGCTGCCATCGGCAGCCACTTGTCTTTGAGGGCCTGGTTGCCGATGTGCTCGATGGCGCGGGGCGGACCGTTGAAGATGAGCTGGGCGAGGATGGCGCTCGAGACGTCGGCGCGCGCGAGCTCCTCGAGGACGATGGCCGCTTCCACGTCGGCCATCCCCATCCCGCCGTAGTCCTCGCTGACGGTGACGCCGAAGAGCCCGGCGCCCTTCAACGCGTCCCAGGCCTCCTGGGGGAATTCTTCTGCCTCGTCCCAATGGGTCGCTCTGGGCGCCAACTCCCGTTCGGCCAGATCGCGCGCGTACTTGCGCAGCGTCGAGCGATCTTCGGTCTCTGTGAACTCCATGAAGTCGGATCGTAGGGCTCAAGCGGCACGCGAACCCGACCGACAGACGGGCATGCGTCGTTGGGGGATTCTGGGACTGTTCTGCATTTCTGCGGTGGTGGCGCCGATCGTGACGGCCGCGCCTGCTGGGGCATCTTGCCTCGTGTACTTCTTCGGGCGTTGCGTCTCGACGGGATCACCGCCTGTGACGGCCCCGCCGACAACGACCCCGCCGACGACTGCGCCCCCGGTCATTCCGACACCGGCTCCTCCCGCGGTGACGCCGCCTGCACCGGCGGCGAGCGTCGACCCCGATGCCGCAGCCACCCAGTTCTTCGACCTCACCAACGGCGAGCGTGCAGCCGCTGGCGTGCCTGCGCTCGAGTGGCGGGCCGACGTGGCGACGATGGCGGTGGCCCACAGCGTCGAGATGGCGCAGGCCGGGAACATCTGGCACGGCAGCTTCGTCACCGAGGGCAACCTCAAGGCGCTCAACGCCAGCTCGCTCGGCGAGAACGTGGGGATGGGCGGCAGCGTCGGCTCGATCCACCAGGCGTTCATGAACAGCGCCGGTCACCGCGAGAACATTCTCGACCCGGGCTTCAACCAGGTCGGCATCGGTGTCATCGTCGCCGGCGACACGGTGTTCGTCACCGAGGACTTCCTGCACTCGAAGAGTGCCGGTACCGCCCGGCCGACGCCGGTTCCCCACCCGACCGTCGTGGCGCCTGCACCGACGCACCACACGTCAACGCCCAAGGTTGCCGCCGCCAGCCCCCACCACGTCGAGCCAGCCGTCGCCGCTGCGCCTCCTGCCCCCGCTCCGGCTGCGACGCCGGCGCCTTCGGGCGTCGTGAACGCCGTGCCGTTCGCGCCTGCGCCGGCCGTTGCCAACCCCGTGGCCACCGGAGCGATGGCCGACGTCCTCGACGGCGGCGCCGCCGTGTGGGTTGCCCTACTGGGCGGCCTGCTGCTCGTCGGCGCCCTAGGTGGTATCCCGCTTCTCCGGGCTGCTAGGCACGAGGAGCGTGACCAGCACTGAGAAAGAGCGCAGCGCCCCCGCGCCGGGGCAGGCGCCGCTCCCTGCGCCGAACGCCGCCGCGCTGCTGCGTCGAAACGCTCTCGATCACACCATCGCCAACCGACCCGCCGTCCGTTTCGAGGACAAGGTCTGGACGCACGGCGAGTACGTGGCGAACTCACGCCGGTGGGCAAACCTGTTCCTCGATCGCCGGCCCGACGGTCCGTTCCACGTCGGGGTGTTGCTCGACAACACGCCGGAGTACCTCTTCGCCTTCGGCGGCGGCGCTCTGTCAGGCGCGACCGTCGTCGGGCTCAACCACACGCGCCGGGGCGGCAACCTTCTGCGGGACATCGAGCACACCGACATCGCCCTGATCGTCACGGAGCCGCGTCACGAGGAGCTGCTCACGCCCATTCGCGATCGGCTCCCGTGCGAGGTGCTGGCCGTCGGGTCGTCGCTCGAGGACGCTCTGCTGTCGGCTGGCGAGGACGACCCCGGTCTCGAGCCGGATATCGACACGCCCTGGATGTTGA
>JAFASB010000057.1 GCA_019244985.1 Acidimicrobiia bacterium
GAGCGCTGGCTGAACCCTGTGCTCCTGGTGCTGCTGACCTGCCAGCTGGTGACGGCCACGCTGGTGGGTTTCCTGGCCAAGCACTTCGGGACGTGGGGCGTCGTGATCGCCACCGCCTTCGAAGTCTGCGTCATCTTCGTCATCGCCGAAGCGGCGCCCAAGACGTGGGCTGTGCAGCACGGCGAGCGGGCCGGTCTACTCGCCGCCCGTCCCGTCGCTGCCCTCGTGCGCTTCTGGCCGCTGCGGGTGCTGTCACGCGGCCTCATCGGGCTGGCCAACATCATCATCCCGGGCAAGGGCCTGAAGGAAGGGCCGTTCGTCTCCGAGGAAGAGCTGCTCGCCATGGCCGACGTGGCCGAGCAGGAGGAGGTCATCGAGCGGGAGGAGCGGGCCCTCATCCACTCGATCATCGAGTTCGGCGACACCGTCGTGCGCGAGGTCATGGTGCCGCGACCCGACATGGTGACCGTCATGGGCGCTGCGACGGTCCGCGACGTGCTCGAGATCGCCATGGCCGCCGGCTACAGCCGCATCCCGGCCTACGAGCAGAACATCGACGACATCGTCGGCATCGTGTACGTCAAGGATCTGTTCCGTGCGCGCGACGGCGCCAGTGAGCGTTCGGTCCGTGAGTTCATGCGGCAGCCCCGGTTCGTCCCCGAGAGCAAGCGCGTGTCCGAACTGATGCGCGAGATGCAGGCTGAGAAGTTCCACATGGCGATCGTCGTCGACGAGTACGGCGGCACCGCCGGTCTGGTCACGCTCGAGGACCTCATCGAGGAGCTGGTCGGTGAGATCGTCGACGAGTACGACGTCGAAGAGCCGAACATCGAGCCGATGCCGGGCGGCGACGTGCGCGTGAACGGCCGCATGCCGATCGACGAGGTCAACGAGCTCACCCACGCCGACTTCCCCGAGGGCGACTGGGACACCGTCGCCGGCCTGTTCTTCAACCTCATAGGGCACGTCCCCACCGAGGGCGAGACGGTCGACTTCAACGGCCATCGTTTACGCGCCGAGAAGGTGCAAGGCAGGCGCATCGGCCGGGTGAGGATCTCCAAGCTGGCATCGTCACGACAGCCAGAGGAGTAGATGCGGTCGGGGTTCGCCACGCTCGTGGGCCGGCCGAACGTCGGTAAGTCCACGCTGCTCAACCGCATCCTCGGCACGAAGGTGACGATCGTCTCCGACAAGCCGCAGACAACGCGCACACAAGTGCGGGGTGTGCTCACGCGGGCTGACGCCCAGGTGGTCTTCGTCGACACGCCGGGCATCCACAAGCCCCGCGCGCTTCTCGGCGAGCGCCTGAACGACACCGCCGAGTCGGCCCTCGGTGACGTTGACGTCGTGTGCCTCGTCCTCGACGCCACCGGTGCGGTCGGACCGGGGGACCGGTTCATCGCCTCGCGGCTGCCCGAGGACTCGCTGGTCGTCGTCAACAAGGTCGACGCCGCATCACGCGCCGATGTGCTCGCCCAGCTCGAGCGGGCGGGGGAGCTCGAGTTCGCCGAGTACTTCCCCGTGTCGGCCCGCACGGGCGCCGGCGTCGACGCGTTGGTCCAGGCCGTGGTCGCCAGGCTGCCCGAAGGGCCCCTCTACTACCCCGACGACATGGTCACCGATGTTCCCGAAGCATTCTGGGTCGCGGAGCTCGTGCGCGAGCAGTTGTTGGCGGTGGCTCGCGAAGAACTGCCGCATTCGCTGGCATGCCGGGTAACAGAGTGGGAATGGCCGCGCATCCGCTGCGAGATCCTCGTCGAGCGCGAGTCCCAGAAGGGCATTGTCATCGGCAAGGGCGGCGAGGTGCTCAAGAAGGTGGGCATCGCCGTGCGCGAGCAGCTGCCCGAGGGCGCCTATCTCGAGCTCTTCGTGAAGGTCGACAAGGACTGGCAGCGGCGCCCCAAGGCCCTCGACCGGCTCGGGTACTAGCTGGCGTTCTGCTCGTGCTCCTGGCCGCGTGCCAGCACGGGTCCACGAGACGCGTCGAGGAGTTCCCTCGCGACGGCGTCATCCGGATCAACGACGTGCAGGTGCGCGGCACCCACAACAGCTACCAACCGCCGCTCCCGCCGCTGGAGCGACAACTCGACGAGGGCATACGCCAGCTCGAGGTCGATGTGTGGGTGCAGCCCGACGGCTCTCTCGCCGTGTATCACTCGACGGCCGACCGCCGGTCGACGTGCCCCGCCCTCGACTCATGCCTCGGCCCGGTGCGCACCTGGCTGGAAGGACATCGGCGCTCGCTGCCGGTGTTCCTGATCGTCGAGGACAAGGCGGGGTCGCCGTCGGCGATCGACGCGGCCGTACAAGCGGCCCTGCCCGGTCGGCTGCTGGTCCGGCCCGACGAAGTCGTCGGCGGTCGCTGGCCGACGCTGGCGGCGACGCGGGGCCGCGCCGTGCCGGTTCTCATTGGCACCGCCTCACGGACTGCGGCGATGTTCACGTACGCAAGTTCTGGCCCACAGGCGGCGATCACGAGCCGGCCCGATCCCGTGGCCCAGGCGGGTGACGTCGCCACCTTTGTGAAGGCCGGACTCGTCGTGCGCACCCAGGCCGACCCCGACACGTTCGTGCTCGACGAGAAGCGGCGGGAGGCGGCCGCCGCCAGCGGCGCCCAGATTGTCAGCGCCCGGGACGATGGCTACCTGCTCCCGGGCGGCGTCTCCTGGCGCTGCGACCCACTGGTGCCGTCCCCGTGCCGCGCCGGCGACCTGGAGACGCCGAGCACGACTACGACGTCATAGACGGCGCGCCCACCAGTGACTCCAGGAAGCGCTCGACCTCGGCGCGCTCTTTCGTCCGGCGCATCGGGGGCAGGGCGCTGATCAACTCCCATCGATAGCCGGCGGTCGCCAGCCTCGGGTCGAGCACGGCGACGACGCCGCGGTCGGTCGTCGAGCGGATCAGCCGGCCCGCACCCTGGGCCAGCAGGCTGGCGGCGCGCGGGAGGTCGACGGTCTGGAAGGCGGCTTTGCCGGCGACGTCTCGCCGCGCCTGCATCAGTGGCTCGTCGGGGCGGGAGAACGGCAGCTTGTCGATGGCCAGTAGTGAGAGGGCGGCGCCGGGGACGTCGACGCCCTGCCAGAAGCCCATGGTTGCGAACAGGCACGACGTCTCGTCGGTGCTGAATGCCGTCAACAGCGCAGGCTTCGGCAGCGCGTCCTGGGTCAGCACCCGGTAGGGGAGCGCCGGCGCCAGCGCTTCGGCGGCTGCCCGCATGGCACGCCAGCTCGTGAACAGGGCGAGCGTGCGCCCGCCTGCGGCCTTGATGAGCGCGAACAGCTCGGCCCGCATCGCCTCTTCGAACTCGGGCTGGCGCGGGTCGGGGAGGTGGGTGGCGCAGTAGAGCAGCGACTGGTTCTCGTAGTCGAAGGGGCTGTCGACCGACAGCTGTTCGTGCGTGGACGGCAGTCCGAGGCGCATCGGCAGGTTCGAGGGGATGGTGGCGCTGGTTAGCACCGCGGTGGGCACGTTCGCCCAGAGGCGTTCGGCGAAAAGATGGGCGACGTCGATCGGCGCCAGCTTCAGCGTCGGTGGGCCCCCGCCCTCCACCCACACCACGGCGCCCTCGGTAACGCCCTGGACGGCGGCGACGTCTTCGACGAGGGTCGACGCTGCCTTCACGGCCCGAGTGCGTTTGTTCTCGTCGTCTTCGCCTTCCTTCACGGCGGCAAGCCCCTTGCGGGCCGCTGCGCTCGCTGCGGTCAGCGGGTGCTCGAGCTCGGCCGGGGAGACCCGCCGGCCTCGGTAACCCTCGAGGGCGTCGGCCAACCGCCCGCCGGCAGCCTCGAGGGCGTCGGCCTCCTCGGGTGCCGCAGCCCGGATGCTGCGGGCCAGCGCGACGAAGCGGCCCTCGGTGAGCTCGATCCCGAACGCGGACGAGGCGATGTCCTCGAGGGCGTGGGCCTCGTCGAAGATCACGGCGTCGTGCTCGGGCAGGAGCCAGCCGCCGGTCGCCAGGTGGGTGGCGTAGAGGTGGGTGTTGACGACGATGATGTCGGCCCGGGCCGCCCGCTGGTGGGCGGCCTCCGCGAAGCACGATTCCCCCTGCGGGCACTTGGGGGCGCCGGGGCACTCCCTTGCGCTCACGCTCAGCATCGCCCAGGCGCGCGCCTTGGGCTCGAAGTCGAGCTCGGCCCGGTCGCCGCTCTTGCTGGTCTTCGCCCACTTCAGCAGGCGCATCAGCTCCTGGCCGAAGGCGCCGTAGTCGTCCTCACGAACGTCTTCCAGCACCAGCTGTTCGTCGCCCGACCCGATCTCCACGGCCTGTTGGAGACACAGGTAGTTCGCCCGGCCCTTGAGCACCGCGAACTCGAACTGCTCCCCCAGGTGCTGCTGCAGGAACGGCAGGTCCTTGTTGGCCAGCTGGTCCTGCAGGGCCTTGGTGGCGGTGGCGATGACGGTCGTCTTGCCGGAGAGAATCGCAGGCACGAGGTACGCCATCGACTTACCGATCCCCGTACCAGCCTGCACGACCAGCTGACCGCCGCCGCCGAAGGCGGTTTCGACGGCTTGGGCCATCTCGACCTGACCGCGCCGGCCCTCCCCGCCCCCCGGCAGCGCGGCCACCACCCGCTCGAGCGCCTCCGCTGCACCCACCCCGCCGAACGTACCGCCGGGCTGTGACAGTCCGGCGGACCGGGGTGTTTGCTCAATCAGCGGGCTATGTCGCCGCCGATTGAGCAAACACTCAGTCGGACGGCCATGGGCGGCGGCGCATGCGCTTCACCTCGCCCCGTTTGCGCTTCGACTCGACACGGCGCTGGCGGGCCCCGGCGGTGGGCACCGTGGGGCGCCGCTCCCGGTCGATCCGCAGGGCCTCGGCTAGGCGTGACCGCAGGCGGTCGAGGGCGAGCTCGCGGTTCCTGAGCTGGGAGCGCTCGTCGGATGCGACCACCCGCACCGACGGGCCGAGCCGCTCGAGGAGCCGGGCGCGCTGGCGGGGCCCCAGCGACGGTGAGCCGGCGACGTCGAAGGTCACCTCGGCGCGGGTGTTCGCCGTGTTGGCGTGCTGGCCGCCGGGCCCACCCGATGCCGTGAAGCGCCACTCCAGCTCGTCGAGCGGGATGCTGCAGGTCCGGGTAACCCGCAGCTCAGGAGGCACATCTGGAAGCTACTGCTACGATCGTGCGGTGCTCCGGCCCTCGTCGGAGCGCTTCTCGGCCACTCCGAAGCGAACGTTCTGCATGCCTGATAAAGCCACGACGATCAGCGAGTACAAAACCCACGACACCGACACCGGGTCGCCGGAAGTGCAGGTCGCGCTGTTGACGCAGCGCATCAACCAGCTCACCGACCACCTGAAGGTCCACAAGAAGGACCACCACAGTCGCCGGGGCCTCTTGATGCTCGTCGGCCGCCGTCGCCGGTTGCTCAACTATGTGCGCGACAACGACGTGGAGCGCTATCGGGCGCTGATCGCACGCCTCGGCCTGCGCCGCTGACAACCGAAACCAACTAGAAGACGCGGCACCGCCAGCTGCCAGTCGCCGAATACTCCGCCCGTGTGGTGGGTGGGGTGTCCGACAACTGACAACTGGCTCGCCGCCACTCTGCAGAGGAGTGCACATGGCGGAAGCCATTTCCGTGTCGGGTCCCATTTCTGGGACCGACAAGACCCTGTCCTTCGAGACGGGCCGTCTCGCCCCCCAATCTCAGGGCGCCGTCGTCGGCCGCATCGGCGACACGATGGTCCTCGTCACCGCGAACGCCGCTCACGGCGTCCGCGAGGGCATCGACTTCTTCCCCCTCACTGTCGACATCGAAGAGCGGGCGTACGCCGCGGGCAAGATCCCCGGTTCGTTCTTCCGGCGGGAGGGCCGCCCCACCGATCAGGCGATCCTGACCTGCCGCCTCATCGACCGGCCGCTTCGGCCGTCGTTCGTCGACGGCTACCGCAACGAGACCCAGGTGGTCGGCACGATCCTCGGCGCCGACCAGGAGAACCCCCACGACATAGTGGCGATCAACGCCGCCAGTGCGGCCCTCATGATCTCGGGCATCCCGTTCGAGGGTCCCATCGGCGCCGTTCGCATTGCTTGGACCACTGAAGGGAAGTGGGCCCCGCATCCGACCTATCAGGAGGGCGACGAGGCAACCTTCGAACTGGTGGTCGCCGGCCGCGCCATCGACGGCGACATCGCCATCATGATGGTCGAGGCGGGCGGCACCGAGGACGCGTGGAAGTACTACGAGGATGGCGCGCCCAAGGTCACCGAGGAGGCAATCGCCCAGGGCCTCGAAGAGGCCAAGACCTGGATCCGCGAGTCCATCGAGCTCCAGAACCAGCTCGTCGAGAAGGCCGGCGTCCACGACCCCATTCCGTGGGTCCCCCAGATCGACTACTCGCCCGAGCTTCTCGACCGCGTCCGCGCCGTCGGATCCGAGCGTCTGTCGCAGGTCATCACCATCACGGCGAAGGCTGAGCGCAACCAGGCGACCGACGAGGCCACGGCCGCCATCATCGCCGAGGTCGGCGGCGAGACGCCCGAGCTCGAGAAGGAGATCAAGGCCGCGGTCCGCTCCCTCACCAAGGAGCTCGTGCGCAAGCGCATCGTCGACGAGGGCAAGCGCATGGACGGGCGGGGTCCCACCGATATCCGTCCGCTCAGCGCCGAGGTTGGCATCCTGCCCTCGGCCCACGGCACCGGCCTCTTCCAGCGTGGCGAGACCCAGGTGCTGACGGTGACCACACTCGGGATGCCCCGCATGTCGCAGCTGCTCGACACCATCGGCATCGACGACTCGAAGCGCTACATGCACCACTACAACATGCCGCCTTGGGCAAACGGCGAGACCGGTCGGGTCGGCAGCCCGAAGCGCCGCGAAATCGGCCACGGCCTGTTGGCCGAGCGGGCGCTCCTGCCCGTCGTCCCGGACGAGCAGGAGTTCTCCTACACACTCCGTCTCGTTTCCGAGGTGCTGTCGTCCAACGGCTCGACGTCGATGGCGTCGGTCTGTGGCTCGAGCCTCTCGATGATGGACGCAGGCGTGCCTCTCAAGGCGCCCGTCGCCGGCATTGCCATGGGCCTCGTGTTTGCCGAAGGCAAGTACACGACGCTCACCGACATCCTGGGCGCCGAGGACGCGTTCGGCGACATGGACTTCAAGGTCGCCGGCACGAGCGAGTTCGTCACCGCTCTGCAGCTCGACACCAAGATCGACGGCCTGCCGGCCGACGTCTTGGCCAAGGCCCTGCAGCAGGCACGTGATGCTCGCATGCAGATCCTCGACGTCATGAACAAGACGATCGCCGAGCCGCGTCCCACGGTGGCCAACACGGCGCCCAAGATCGTCAGCTTCGAGATTCCGCTCGACAAGATCGGCGAGGTGATCGGCCCCAAGGGCAAGGTCATCAACACCATGCAGCAGGAGACCGGCGCCGACATCAACGTCGACGACGACGGCACGGTGGGCACGGTCACCATCGGCTCCAAGGACGGCGAGCAGGTCGAGGAAGCCCGTCGCCGCATCGAGCTGATCCTCGACCCGCCCAAGGCGGAGGTCGGCGCGACCTACACCGGCAAGGTTGTGAACGTCACCAAGTTCGGCGCCTTCGTCAACATCCTCCCCGGCCGCGACGGCCTGGTGCACATCTCCAAGCTCGGCCGCGGCAAGCGCGTCGAGAGGGTGGAGGATGTCCTCAACCTGGGCGACGAGATCACCGTGCGCGTCGACGACATCGACCCGCAGGGCAAGGTCTCGCTCACGCCGATCGGCGACGGCGACGACAGCTCCGACGGCGATGCCAGCGGCGGCGAACGCGCCACCGTGGGTGCGGCGCCATCGGAGACTGCGAGCGCCGGCGACTCGGGTCGTGAGTACGCCTCGTTCGAGGAAACGTTCGAGGGCGAGGCGAAGGAGAAGTTCGGCGACCTCGGCCCCGAGGACACCGGCGGCGGCCGCGGCGGTGGTGCCGGGCGTGGCGACGGTGGTCCTCGGCGCAACCGGCGGCGCGGCGGGCCCGGGCGGCGGTAGTGCCGGAGGCGCCTGACGCCATCCAGAGTTCCACGTTGGGCAACGGCATCCGCCTCGTCACCGAGCGGATGCCCGAC
>JAFASB010000010.1 GCA_019244985.1 Acidimicrobiia bacterium
CGATGGACTCGAGCACGGGCGCGCCCTCGGCGAAGCGGCGTCGAGCCTCGGGGTTGGCGAGGAGCGAAGGGTGCAGTTGCTTGACGACGACGCGCCGCCCCGACGGGTCGACGGCCTCGGCAGCCGACCCCCACACGCCCGCACCGATCTGGCCCCGGATGGCGTACCCCTGCAGCGAACTCCTGTCGACGATCGGGTCATCGTGGCACGATCTCGGCGTGGATGCGGGCACAGCACGGAAGAGCCTGCCGCTGATCCTGGCGCGGGAGCTGGCGGCCAACCTGGCGACGCCGATGTTTCTCATCGACGCCAGGGGCACGCTGGTCTTCTACAACGAGGCCGCCGAACTGCTGATCGGGCGGCCGTTCGCCGAGCTCGGGGAGGTGGATGCGACCGACTTCGGCGCCGTGCTGCAGATGACCGAGCCCGACGGGACACCGCTTCGGAGACGGGACTCGCCCGCCGGCGTTGCGTACTTCACGCGCAAGCCCTCGCATCGCGTGTTGGTGGCGACCGCCTACGACGGCGTGCGCCGCATGGTCGAGGTCACCGCCTATCCGTTGTTCGGCGCCACCGACGAGATGCACGGCGTCGTCACCGTGTTCTGGGAGACGAGCTGATGCAGGTCCGCGTATGGGGCTCACGCGGCTCGCTGGCCACGCCCGGCCCAGAAACCGTCCGCTACGGAGGGAACACGTCCTGTGTCGAGGTGCGGCCCGAGGGCGGACCGCCGATCGTGCTCGACGCGGGGACGGGCATGCGCCCCCTCGGCGTGCTGATGGAGGCCGAGCCCGTCCAGGAGCTCCACATCCTGCTGACGCATCTGCACCTCGACCATTTGCAGGGCCTCGGGTTCTTCCGTCCCTTGTTCCGTCCGGGAATCGACGTCCACATCTGGGGGCCGGCGTCGCCGGTGCAGAGCCTCGCCGACCGCATCGCCATCTACCTCTCGCCGCCGCTGTTCCCCGTACGCCTGACCGACATCCCCGCCAACCTCACGTTCCATGACGCGCCCGAGGACGAGGCAGTCACCATCGGTACGGCGACCGTGCGCGCCGGCAAGGTCGCCCACCAGGGGCCGACGGTCGGTTACCGCGTCGAGGAAGGACGGCGATCGGTCGCGTACCTCCCCGACCACGAGCCCTCGCTCGGCGGCATTCGCATCGCCGACCAGCCCGCGGACTGGGTCAGCGGTTACGACGTGGCCCGCGGTGTCGACGTCCTCCTGCACGACGCCCAGTACGGCGACGACGAGTACCCGCGACACGTCGGCTGGGGTCACTCCTGCATCGAGGACGTCGTCGCCTTCGCCGAGAAGGCCGACGTCGCCAAGCTGGTGCTCTTCCACCACGACCCGTACCACAGCGACGACGAGCTGGAGGCGTTGCTGGACAAGGCCCAGGCCCGTCACTCCGGCGGCAGGGAACGCGTCTGCCTGGCACAGGAGGGCATGACGATCACGCTGGACGCGGCGAACGGCATATTGCTCAAGCCCTGACGTGTGGGAAAGTTGAAGGGTGGCGTCGCCCTTCAACTCGGACCCACTGATCGGCCGCTCGCCGTTCGCGCCGATCGCTGACTACGGCTTCCTGTCTGACTGCGAATCGAGCGCGCTGATCGCGCCGAGCGGCAACGTCGAATGGATGTGTCTGCCGCGGATGGACTCGCCGAGCGTCTTCGGCGCCCTGCTCGACCGGCACGCCGGCGGGTTCCGGCTCGGCCCAGCCGACATCCAGGTGCCGGCGGCTCGGCGCTACCTCCCGGGGACGATGTGTCTCGAGACGAGCTGGGGCACGCCCACCGGCTGGATCATCGTCCGCGACCTCCTGCTGATCGGACCGTGGCACCACGAGGGCGAACTGTCACGAACCCACCACCGGGCGCCCACCGATTACGACGCCGACCACGTGCTGCTGCGCACGATTCGCTGCGTCAACGGCGAGGTCCAGGTGGAGCTCGACTGCGAGCCGATGTTCGGGTACGGCCGCACACCGGCGACGTGGCGCTACACCGACCGCGGCTACCACCAGGGCACAGCGACGGCCGAGGGCGCCGATGTCGAGCTACGCCTGACCACCGACATGCGCATCGGCTTCGAGGGGGGCCGAGCCACGGCGCGCACACTGCTGCACGAGGGCGACCTTCGCTTCTGCGCCCTGTCCTGGAGCGAGCACGAGCCGCCGTACACCTACGAGCAGGCCTACCGTCGCCTCGTCTGGACGGCCCACCACTGGCAGCACTGGCTGGCGAGGGGACGGTTCCCCGACCATCCGTGGCGCCGGCATCTGGAGCGCAGCGCCCTCACGTTGAAGGGGCTCAGCTTCGCCCCGACCGGCGCGCTGGTGGCGGCGGCGACGACGTCGCTGCCCGAGACGCCGGAGGGCGAGCGCAACTGGGACTACCGCTTCACATGGATCCGCGACGCCGCCTTCGCCTTGTGGGGACTGCACACGCTCGGGTTCGACTGGGAGGCCAACGACTTCTTCTGGTTCATCGCCGACGTGGCCGAGCGCGACACCGAGCTGCAGGTGATGTACAGCATCGACGGCTCGCCGACGCCCGACGAGCAGATCCTCGGCCACCTGCACGGCTACGAGGGCGCCCGACCGGTGCGTGTCGGCAACGCCGCCCACACCCAGCGCCAGCACGACCTGTGGGGCGTCGTCCTCGATTCCTTCTACATCCACACCCGGTCGGTCGACCGCCTCGACGACCGCATCTGGCCGATCCTGGCCCGGCAGGTCGAAGCGGCGATCGCCCACTGGCGCGAGCCCGACCAGGGCATCTGGGAGGTCAGGGGCGAGCCCAAGCACTTCACGTCGTCGAAGATGATGTGCTGGGTCGCCGTCGATCGCGGCGTGCGTCTTGCCCGCATGCGCGGCGAGCCCGACACAGCCGAGCGCTGGCAGCAGGTGGCCGACGAGATCCATGCCGACGTGTGCGACCACGCCATCGACTCGCGAGGCGTGTTCGCCCAGCACTACGACACCGATGCCCTCGACGCGTCATTGCTGTTGATGCCGCTGGTGGGCTTCCTGCCGGCCGACGACGCGCGCGTGCGGGCGACGGTGCTCGCCATCGCCGACGAGCTCACCGAGGACGGACTGGTCCTGCGGTACCGGGTCAAGGAGACAGACGACGGCCTGTCCGGCGAGGAGGGCACGTTCACCATCTGCTCGTTCTGGTTGGTGTCCGCACTGGCTCACATCGGCGAGCACACCCGGGCGCGAGAGCTCGCAGAAAAGCTCCTGTCGCTGTCCAGCCCGCTCGGTCTCTACGCCGAGGAGCTCGACCCCCGCAGCGGCCGCCACCTCGGCAACTTCCCACAGGCGTTCACGCACCTGGCCCTGATCAACGCGGTCATGCACGTCATCAACTACGAGAACGCCCACCTGCTCGCGAGCGCGCCACCGTCGCTCTGAAGCCCTCAGACGCGGTAGTAGCCGCCGCGGTCGCAGATGAAGCCCGACGGCGGGTCGGCGCGCACGAACTTGCCGTTCTGGACGCTGATGATCATGAAGCAGGTCGGCGGGCGCTTCGACGCCGGACCGGCGGGCGCCAGCATCCCGTTGCCGTCGAAGTTGTCGATTCCCTTGAGGGCGGCCATCACGCTCGCCCGCGTGGGCTTGGCGCCGGCCGCCGTGAGGGCCTGCACGAACAGGCGCGCCGACTCCCAGCCGTAGGCGGCGAAGATGTCGGGGTGCTGGCCCGGTGATGTGCGCTTGAGCCACGTGTCGAAGAGCTGCACCTCCGGGAGGTTGCCGTCCTCGCCCGCGTACATGGCCAGCTGCTGGTCGAGAAGAGCGCCGTTGGTGGCAGCCGCGGCGTCGGAGGTAACGAACGCCGGGTCGTAGGCGTTGGCGCCCCAGTTGGCAAACGGCACCGAGAAACCCTGCTGCTTCATGGCCTTGGCCATGCGCACGAACACGCCGACCTCGCCGGCGAAGAAGATGCCTTTGACGCCCTTCTGCTGCATGGCCACGACGTCGGAGCTGAAGTTGGCCTCGGTGGGCTCGACCGTGCGGTGGTACGCGAACTGATACCCCACCGACTGGGCGCCCTTGATCTCGCCGTCGATGGCGTCAACGGCCGACTGCGTGTCCTCCACGAAGTACGCCATGTGCTCGATGACGTTGGGCCCGAACTTGTCCTTGAAGTAGTTCAGCGATCCGAGCCGCCAGCCCGGAACGATGGGCGCGATCGAGAAGTTGTTGGCCACCGCCACGTGACTCCTGCTCAGGGCCTGGCTGACGTCGGGCACGTCGGGGTGGGCGCTGAGGACCTGGGCGCCGCCCTCGTCGACAACCGAGAACGAGCCCACGAACCCGAAGTCCTTGGCGATCACGTCCTGGTACTGGGCCTTGTTCTGGTTGGCGTCGAACTGGTCGTCGCGGGGATCGAGCTGGAGCTTGCGACCACAGACGCCGCCGAGGGAGTTCTGGTAGTTGAAGAAGGCCTGCGTGCCGACCACCGCACCCTTGAAGAGGCCGGGAACGGGCCCCGTCAGCAGCGAGACATTCCCGAGCGTGATGTTGTCGCCGGTGACGCCGACGT
>JAFASB010000018.1 GCA_019244985.1 Acidimicrobiia bacterium
GTCCCACCCGTCGTGCTCCCAGATGTTGACGACCTGGGGCCACCGGCCGGTCGACCCGAGCACCGCCCAGATCCCGTAGCAGAGCTGCTGGCGCTGCTCCTGGGCCTCGGGACTCCAGTTGGCGGCCATGTGGTGCATGTACGCCGCCCGGTTGTGGCCGATGATGTCGATGAACTCGTGGATGTAGAGCTTCTCGTTGGCCACGGGAACCGAATGTATACAATCCGAGCCGGTGGCCGACCTCTACTGGGACCCCTTCGACGTCGACCTCGACGACAACCCGTGGGACGCCTGGCGGAGGATGCGGGACGAGGCGCCCGTCTACCGCAACGACCGGCACGACTTCTGGGCCCTGAGCCGTCACGCTGACGTGGAAGTGGCGCACCGCGATCCGAAGACGTTCAGCTCCTCGCGCGGCACGGTGCTCGAGATCATGGGCCCCGACCTCAGCCGGACGGGCCAGATGATCTTCCTCGACCCGCCCGACCACACGCACCTACGGCACCTTGTGTCGCGGGCGTTCACGCCGCGACGGACCTCGCAGATCGAGCGGCGCGTGCGCGACCTCTGCGTCGACATGCTCGACCAGCTGCGCGGGCAATCGGAGTTCGACTACCTCCAGGACTTCGGCGCCAACCTGCCGCCGATGGTCATCTCGTCGCTCCTCGGTCTGCCCGAGGAGGACCAGGTCGAAGTCAGACACATCATCGACCGCGTCTTCCACATCGAGCCCGGCGTCGGCATGGTGAACGAGACCTCGTTGAACGCCAGCGGCGAGGTCGCCGCCTACGTGGCCAAGGAGATCGACAAGAAGCGCGAGGAGCCGCAGGACGACCTTCTGAGCGCGCTCGTCGCAGCAGAGATCGAAGAGGAGGACGGCACGGTCCGGCGCATGACGCCGCGCGAAGTAGTCGAGTTCGCCATGCTGCTGTACATGGCGGGCACCGAGACGGTCGCTCGCTTCCTCGGCTGGGCGGCGGTCGTTCTGGCTGACAACCCCGACCAGCGCAAGGAGCTCGTCTCGGACTTCTCGCTGATCCCCGCAGCGGTCGAGGAGATCCTCCGCCTCGAAGCACCGTCGCCGGTGCAGGGACGGTGGACGACGCGAGACGTCGAGCTGCACGACACCGTGATCCCGAAGGATTCCAAGGTGCTGCTGCTGACGGCCGCCGCGGGGAGGGACGAGCGGGCATACACAAATCCCGACCGCTTCGACATCCACCGGAGCGGCCCGCCCCACGTGTCGTTCGGCTACGGCATCCACTTCTGCCTCGGAGCCGCGCTGGCCCGCCTCGAGGCGAGAGTGGCGCTCGAGGAGACGTTCAAGCGCTTCCCGGAGTGGGACGTAGACCACGCTCGGGCCGAGCGGCTGCACACGAGCACGGTGCGCGGCTACGCCAAGGTGCCGATCCGTGTCTGACGGCGAGCGACGCTTTCCGTTCCCCATGCCGTTCGGCTGGTTCAAGGTCGCCCTGGCCGACGACGTGCCCGTCGGTGAGATCGTCACCCGCCACTACTTCGACACCGAGCTGGTGATCTGGCGCGACGCCGACGGCGCCGTCGCCGTGCAAGAGGCGTACTGCCCCCATCTCGGTGCCCACCTGGGCTGGGGTGGCAACGTCGAGGGCAAGCAGATTCGCTGTCCCTTCCACGGCTGGGCCTTCGACTGCGAGGGCGCCAACGTCGAGCTCCCGTATGCCGACCGGCCCAATCGCAAGGCCCGGCTGCGGTCGTTCCCGGTGCGCGAGCACGCGGGGATCGTGTTCGCGTGGTACCACCCAGAGGGCGACGACCCGAAGTGGGAGCTCATCGACGTCCCCGAGTACACCGACGAGGCGTACGCGCCGTACGACGTCTACGACTTCACGGTGAAGACCTGCATCCAGGAGATGAGCGAGAACGGCTTCGACCACGCCCACTTCCAGTTTGTGCACAGCCACCCCCGCGTCGGCGTCACCGAGAAGGTCGACCTCAATGGCTACGACCGCGTGGTGTTGACGTCGCAGGAGTTCCCGTCCTCGCGCGGTCCGGTCGACGCCCGCATCGACATCTTCGGCCGCGGGCCCGGGTTCGCCATCACCCGCTACCGTGGCCTGCTCGAGGCATCGCTACTCGGCTGCAGCACGCCGATCGACGACGAGACCACCCATCTCACCTTCCTGTTCACGGTGAAAAACGCCGACGACGAGCGGACCGCGAAGATCGCCAAGGCGTTCATCAAGTCGGTCACCAGCGAGGTGCAGCAGGACATCCCGATCTGGGAGCACAAGCGCTACCAGCCGAGCCCGGCGCTGGCGCCGTCCGAGAAGCCCATCACCGAGTTTCGCCGCTGGTTCTCCCAGTTCTACGCGTGAACCACTACGTCCTGATCTACGACCTCGTCGACGACTACCTCGAGCGCCGCGAACCACTCCGGCCCGAGCACCTGGCCCTCGCGAGAAAGGCCAGCGACAGCGGCGAGCTGTTGATGGCCGGCGCCCTCGCTGACCCCTATGACATGGCGGTGTTCGTGTGGCGTAGCAAGGACACCGAGATCATCGACCGCTTCGTCGCCCATGATCCCTATATGCGGGCTGGCCTGGTGAAGAGTTTTCGCGTCCGCAAGTGGAACGTGGTGATCAGCTAGCTGTTCGAGGGCCACTCCGGCCGGTGGTAGCCGTCGAAACGGAGCTCGCCGCCGCGGAGCTCGCGGATCGTGAGGAAGTCGCCCTTGTAACCCTTGTGGTCGTGGGGGCCGAACTGGACGTAGCAGCTCGGGCCCCCGTTGGTCGCGGGCATCCAGCGGATGCGCTCGAGGCCGTTGCGGACTTCTTCGGGCGTGGCCATCGACGCGTTGGCGACGCCGTGGATGGCGGCGCGGGCTGTGTCGTAGGCCAAGGCGACGACGACGTTGCGCGAGGTGCGGCCGAAGCGCTTCTGGAAGCGCTCGATCATGGCGTTGTAGTTGGGGTTGGCGCCGTCTTCGCCGAGCTGGTCGACGCCGTGCCAGCCCTCGAGCGCCGCCGCCCACTCGTTGGTGTTCGAATAGAACATGAACGCCGTCCCCATGACGCGCGGCGGGTCCCACCCGAGCTTGGCGAAGGCTTTGGCGAAGTGGAACGTCGAGTAGCCGTAACCGCCGTAGTAGAGGCCCTCGCTGCCTGCGTCGCGCATGGCGGCCAGGTGGTCGACGAGACCCCGGGGATTCGGTCCCAGGCGCACCTCACGCGTGATGGTGATCCCGAGCCGGCCCGCCTCCTCACGGAAGAAGTCCGCGTAGTCGCGCCCTGACGAGCCCTGCTCCCAGAACATGCCGACCTTGCGGTGGCCCTGTGCGTAGAGCCACTGCGCGCACATGACGCCTTCGGTGGGGATGTCGCCGTTGGCGACCGTGAAGCAGTAGTCGCTCGAGAACCTCCACGCACCCGTCCAACCGATCGACGAGCACCGCCGTTGGTTGATCAGCTCCTGCAGCTGGAGGCAGTTGTCGGAGATCATCGGGCCGAGCACGACAACGCAGCCCTGGTCGACGAGCCACTCGTAGCCCGTGCGGCACTTCAGGTAGTTCTCCCGCGGCAAGCCGCGCGCGTCGGCGACGACGAGCTGCACGGGGCGGTCGTACACGCCCTCATTCATGGCGTCCTCGATGGCGAGGATGGTCGGATCGAGCCAGTCGGCGAGAAGCTGTCCGATGTCCATGTCGACGAGCACGCCGATCTTCACGGGCTCGAAGGCATCGCCCTGGGTCTGCAGGCCGCGCGTCGGCGGGTAGACGACGATCTCGCGGTGCGCCTTCTCGCCGGCGCGGCCGCCGCCCTCGTACCAGCGCTCGCCGCTCGGTCCCTCGTCGCCGCCTCCTGTCCCCGACGTGACGTTGGTGACGGCTCGGTCGGCTTCGGCGATCCCATGGTCGACCGGCGGCGGGAACAGTCGCTCGGCCCACGGCCCTTCCGGCGGTGTCGGCTCCACGCCCGGACTCTACGGCGGCCTCGCCGATGTTCGACGGGCTCTATCAGGCGGTGCCGATCTAAGGCCGACGGGAACCAGCGGTCAGCTCCGTGGCACGTCCTCCCACGGGAGGTCGTGCCACGGGTCTGGCTCGCGGTGGAGACCCAGCACCCGCTCGCCGAGGATGTTCTTGTTGACCTCGGAGGTCCCGCCCTCGATGGTGTTGGCGCGGCTGCGCAACATTCCTTTGGTCTCGTAGGGTATCCCGTCGAGCCACGGCTCATGCCACGCCGTCGACCCCATGCCGAGAAGGTCGGCCGCAAGCAGCTGGAGTCGCTGATTGAGCGACGCACCCTGCACCTTGCCGATCGACGCGGCCGGGCCCGGCGTGCCCCCGGCGCGCACGGTCGCGCGCACTCGCTCGTTGGTCCACGCCCGGATGCGCTCCTCGCTGTAGAGCTGCATCAGCTCGTGACGGACGATCGGGTCGCCAGCGCGGCCGAGCTCGGCTGCCCGCCGCAGCAGACGCTCCACGCCCGCCCCGCCGATGCGGTCGACGCCCCCGGACCCCGCACCCGACACCATCTGCCGCTCGCCCGAGAGCGTGGCGTTGGCGACGCGCCACCCGTCGCCGACGGGGCCGAGACGGTGGGCGTCGGGGACCTGGACGTCTTCGAGGAACACCTCGTTGAAGTCGACCTCACCGCCGATGTGGCGAAGGGGGCGCACGTCTACGCCGGGTGCGTGGAGGTCGACGATGAAGTAGGTGAGGCCCTGGCGTTTCGGCAGCGATGGATCGGTGCGCGCCAGGCACACGGCGAAGTCGGAGATGTGTGCCCACGTCGTCCAGACCTTCTGGCCGTTCACGATCCACTGCTCGCCGTTCTGGACGGCGCGGGTCGCGAGCGACGCCAGGTCGGACCCTGCACCGGGCTCGCTCAGCAGCTGGCACCACTTCTCGTCGTTGCGCACGAGTGGGGGAAGAAATCGCCGGCGCTGTTCGTCGCTGCCGTAAGCGAAGAGCGGAGGGGCGACGGCGCTGAGTCCGAGGGGGTTCAACCGTCCGAGGTTGTAAGGAGCGAGCACACCTTCCGCAGCGCGCGCGGCTTCGGGTGAGAGGTCGAGCCCGCCGTACTCCACGGGCCACGTGGCGACGACCAGCCCGCTGTCGGCGAAGACCGGATACCAGGCCTCGTAGTCGGCACGGCTGCGCACCTCGCGGATGGCCGCCCGGCCGCCCCGCCCGGCGGCCTCGCGCCACGCCGCCGGCACGTGCTTGTCGACCCACGCGGCGACCGCGGCGGTGACGTCAGCCGACGACGACGTGCGGTCGAGCGCCAGCCTGGGCATCGGAGCGGAAGATATACGTTGTGCACGTGGGCGGGATCACCGACGAGGGCGTCGCCCAGCTGCGGCGCCGCATCGGTGTGCCGTATCCGCATCCCGTCCCGCCGCATTACCTCGCGCCGAACGAGGATGCCTTCCGTCAGGTCGCGGAGAGTTACGGTGACGACAATCCGCTGTGGTGCGATCCCGCATACGCGGCGAAGTCGCGATGGGGCGGTGTGATCGCCCCGCCCCAGCTCGTGGGCGGCGACACGCTGGTCGGCGAGAACGAGGTGTCGACGCTCGATCCCGACACCGAGGAGCTTCTGCGCGGCGATCCGATCCGCGGTGCCCACGCCTTCTACGCCGGCAGCTTCCGTGAATGGTGGGGACCCATGCGGCCCGGCGCCCGGATGACACGCCGCAACGCACTGGTCGGCGTCCACGAAAAGAGCAGCGAGTTTGCGGACCGGGCCGTGCACGAATGGACCGCCGAGGTGTTCGCGGAAGCCGACAGGTCCGTTTTGGCGGCCCAGTACCGGCTGATGATCCGCACCGATCGTGAGAAGGCGACCGAGCGCAAGAAGTACGACGAGACGCGGATGGAGCCGTACTCCGACGAGCAGCTGGCCGAGATCGACGCCGTTTACGCCGCCGAGCGTGAACGCCGCCGTGGCGACGTCCCCCGCTACTGGGAGGATGTCTCCGAGGGCGACGAGCTCGGCCCGATCGTGAAGGGCCCGTTGCGCGTCACCGACATGATCTGCTGGCACGTCGGCATGGGCATGGGTCTCTACGGCGTGCGGGCGCTGCGGCTCGGCTACGACCAACGCCAGAGGATGCCCCGCTTCTTCCGGCCCGACGACCTGAACGTTCCCGACGTCCAACAGCGCGTGCACTGGGACCCCGAATGGGCGCGGGCTGCCGGCAATCCCGCGATATACGACTACGGACGCATGCGCGAGACCTGGCTGATCCACCTGTGCACCGACTGGATGGGTGACGACGCCTGGCTCTGGAAGCTCGACTGCGAGTTCCGCAGGTTCAACTACGTCGGCGACACCCATTGGATGCGCGGGCGGGTGACGCGCAAATACATGGCGGACGGCGGGCGCCCGGCGGTCGACTGCGACGTCTGGGGCGAGAATCAGCGGGCCGAGGTGACCACGCCCGGGCACGCGACGATCCTGTTGTCATCGCGCGAGCACGGAGAGGTGCGCCTTCCCGACGTGCCAGGTGGAGCGACGACCTGCCAGCAGACGCTCGACGCGCTCGTCGAGCGGTTCGCTTCATCGTGAGCTACTCGTCGGTCGGCGGGCTCGACGTGGTGCTCGACGATTCGGGAGTCCTCCGCCTGACCCTCGACCGGCCTGACAAGCGCAACGCGCTCGACGACGGCATGGTCGCCGGCCTCATCGCTGCGGTGGAAGCGGCCGGTCAGGACGAAGCCGTGCGCGCCATCTTCGTGAGCGGCCGAGGCGAGCACTTCTGCGGCGGCTTCGACATCGTTGGGCGAAACCGGCCCGGCGAGGAGAAGCCGCGTGCGGGAAGCATCCAGCGCCGGCTGCCGTCGCAGGCGCACCGGCTGATTCCGCTCCTCCTGACCGTGCAGACCCCGGTCGTGTGCGCTGCGCG
>JAFASB010000285.1 GCA_019244985.1 Acidimicrobiia bacterium
ACGCGCGAATACGTCGACATCATCCGCCGCGTCGTCGCCCGCGAGGGCCCGGTGACCTCCGACGGCGAGCACTACCCACTCCCCCATCCGGGTGGCACCGGCCTCGGGAAGTCGCTCAAGCCGACGGTGCACCCGCTGCGCAACGACATCCCCATCTACCTGGGTGCCGAAGGTCCCAACAACGTGGCCCTGGCCGCCGAGATCGCCGACGGCTGGTTCCCGATGTTCTTCTCTCCGCGAGAACAAGGCGTGTACCAGAAGTCTCTCGACGCGGGCTTCGGCCGTCCCGGCGCCCGACGCACGCCCGAGACCTTCGAAGTCGCGGCGACGGTGCCGGTGATCATCCACGACGACGTCGAACAGGCCGCCGACTTCATGCGCCCGACGCTCGCCCTCTACGTCGGAGGGATGGGCGCCCGCGGCCGCAACTTCCACTTCGACGTGTTCGCCCGCATGGGCTACGAGGCCGAGGCGACCGAGATCCAGGACCTCTACCTCGACGGCAAGAAGGACGAGGCGGCGGCGGCCGTGCCGACGTCCATGGTCCAAGACGTCTACTTGGTCGGGCCCAAGGAGAAGATCCGCGACGACCTCGAGTCGTGGAAGGAATCGATCGTCACGACGATGATCGTTGCCGGCGACCCCCAGCTCCTGCGGACGATGGCCGAGCTGGTTCTCTAAGCCGACTTCTTCGCGCGGGATCGACTTCGGCCGGACGTCGACTTCTTCTTCGTCGACTTCTTGGCGCTCGAGGACCGTGACGCGCTCTTCTTCGACGAGCCCTTGGCTTCCTTCAGGCTGGCCTCGAGGGCGGCCATGAGGTCGAGCACCTGGCCCTCCTCCTCCTCGGGCTTCTCGATGACGATCTCCTCGCCCTTGGCCTTCTTCTTGAGAAGCTCGAGCACCTCCTCGCGGTAGGTGTCGTGGTAGCGGGACGGGTCCCACCTCGACGTGAGCGAGTCGATGATCTGCGACGCCATGTCGACCTCGCGCTTCGACACCGAGGCGTCCTTGCCCGACGATCCGTTCTCGACCTCCGATGTCGACACGACCTCGTCGGCGAACAGCATCGTCGAGAGTGCGAGCACGCCGTCCATCGGACGGATGGCAGCGAGGTACTGCTTGGTGCGCAGCACCACCTTGCCGATGGCGACCTTCTCCTGCTTCTCCATGGCCTCGAGCAGGAGGTTGTACGGCTTGGCCGCGGCCTTACCGTCGGGCGCCAGGTAGTAGGTGCTGTCGTAGTAGATCGGGTCGATCTCGTCGAGCACGACGAAGTCGGAGATCTCGATGCTCTTGGTGGCTTCGGGCCGGTACTCGGCGAGCTCATCGGGATCGACCATGACCCACTGACCCTTCTTGACCTCGTAACCCTTGACGATGTCGCCGTAGTCGACTTCCTTGCCGGTCTTCTCCGACACCCGCTTGTAGCGGATGTGATTGCCGTTCTTGTCGAACTGGCTGAAGTGGATGTCCTGCTGATGAACGGCCGAGTACAGCTTCACGGGCACGTTGACGAGCCCGAAGCTGATCGAGCCTGACCAGATCGCACGAGCCATACGCTGTATTTACCCAGGTGAGGGGGCGCCGACCCACTGCTGCAGCGCCGCCGCCATCGACGCGCAGCTGGGCGAGTCGCCGGGCGGGTGCCCCCACGCCGGGTTGAGGCTGAGGGGCAGGGGCGGCACCTGCCAGGCCGACGAAGACACCCGTACGACGCGCTCCACCGATGACCAGATGTCGTAAGAAGGCAGCTTCCCGCCGTCGAGGCGCAGGGCGATCGTCTTGTGCACGGCACCGCTGCTCAACAGCCCGCCGTGGAAGGCGGGGACGACCGAGGCGGGGATGCCAACGGCAGTGGGGTGCGGTGACGCGACGGCGTCGGCGAGCGGGAACAGCGCCAGCTGCTCGACGCCGGGCAGCGGGCACGTCAGCAGATCACGCACAGCCGGTGCGTTGTCGGCGATCGAACGCAGCAGCGGGGTGTCGGGCGTCAGATCGATGGGCGAGATCACCTTCAGGCCCGCGGTGAGGCCCTTCAGCTCCGCACCGGCCGCAACGCCCCAGCCCTCGTGGCCCTTCGGCGGGTAGTACACGCGCGCCGGACGCACCAGCGGACTGAGCATCACCAGCTCGTCGACCGGCGCGCTCGGGATGGCCGCGAGGTAGGTCTTGGCGACGAGTGACCCCTCGCTCTCGGCGACGATGCTCACCGGTCGCCCGGTCTGCTGCTCGAAGGCGTCGACCTGGGCGCTCATGGCGCGGACGAGGTCGACCAGCGAGCGGTGGGTGTCGTTCTCGCCGTACGGGAGGGGCAATCCGTCGGCGCCCACGCCGCTGTAGGAGAATCGCCGCTCGTCGAACGCACCGGGCAGACGGCGCGTCTCGTCGCCGTTCCAGTGGGTACCGAAGCCCGAGACGATCAGCACCGGCTTCCCGCTCTCGGGCTTGCGAACGCTCACGGCGTGCGCGGCGCGGTTGAGGCGGGCGCGGCTGGTGACGGTCTCGAACCCGATCGCCGCGCCACCGACAACAACGACCACCACTGCCACCAGCCCTGCCGGCGCGGGAATGAAGCGCGGCGTCGGGCGCCCGGCGACCGCGTGCACGATGCCGAACCACGCCCAGGCATTGAACAGCCCGGCCACGGCTGCGAGCGGTAGCCGGAACATGGGTGGACTCACCGACAGCAGAGCGCCGTCGACGCTGAGCACGACGAACGACAGTCCGACCCAGCCGACCGTTCGGAGAGGCGGCATGTGACGCCACCACCCGCGCTCGATGGCGCCGTGGTGGACGAGGGCCATGACCGCCAGCGCGCCCGGAAGGGCAACGAAGAACAACCACGAGATCGAGACCACCGCCATCCCGAACAGCAACGCGACCCACGGCGACAGCAGCACGGCCGCGACGACGATGAAAGCCGCGCTCCCGGTGACGGTGCGCCGCAGCGGCGGCAGCTCCGCGCCCTCCGGCCACGCCGCTCGCACCATCACCGTCGTCACCAGCGTGCGAAAGGCCACGAAGGCGAGGGCTTCGAACACGAGCCCGACCCACGAGCGGTGGTACACGAGCAGCCAGCGCAGGTCGTGGAAGACGTCGAAGGGTGCAGGCGCCGAGGCCTGCGGTGCGATCCCCAATGCCGATTCCATCCCGACCAGCCACAGGATCGCTGTCTCCACCACGGGGAGGGCGACGGCGATGGCGATAAGACGGCGCCGCACCAGGAACCGCAGTGGCGAGACGCTCACTTCGTTCGCACCCAGTCCTCGACCACGCGCGCCTGCGCGGCGATGTGCTCGCGAAGCCCGAGGACGATTCCTCGTTCAGCGAGCCGGCCCACAACCGGATAGTTGACCCGAAGCTCGCCCTCCATGTGCTGCATGGTTGCGTCGGGTCCGTCGCCGGCCAACGTGTACGACCCGGAGCACGCGAGGCGGTTGGCGTAGTGGTCGGGCAACATGCGGAACGCCGTTGCCGAGGTCTCTCGATCGACCGTCGACTCCACCACCCAGGTGAGCTTCGCGGGGTCGAGCACTCGGCGAGCCGGCGCCGCCAGCTCGCCGGTGAACGCATACCGCACGCGGAGGAGCACCTGGGACCCGCGATCGGTGCATTCGAGCACCTCGGGGTCGCCGACGTTGGGCATGGCCCCCAACGCTTCGTAGAAGGCGGGATCGACAAAGGCCTTCTCGACTCGGTCGAGCGGTGCCGCGATTGGCTGGTCGACGGTGAAATGCATAGCTCGGACCTACCCGCCGTCCTGCACTATGCCCACTGCCTGCGGCGGACGACGCGGAACGCCCAGAATCCAGGCAGCGTCGGCAGCCAGAAGGTGACGAGTCGGAAGGCGAGCACTCCGGCGACCGCCGGACCGGCGGCGACGCCGACGCCGGTGAGCCCGGCCACGAGGGCCGCCTCGACCGCGCCCAGGGCGCCGGGCGTCGGGCTCACGGACGCGACCGCCGATCCCCCGAGATAGACGACGATGACCTTGAGCAGGTCGGCGTTGGCATGGAAGGCGGCCAGACACGCAGCCAGAGCCAACGCGTTCCCGACGGTCACGCCGATGTTGCCGCTGAAGAGCTGCACCGCCTGTGCCGGGCGGCGCAGCACGTGCACGAGGTCCGACGCCGCCCGCCGCGCCGGGCCCGCGATGCGTCGGCGCAGAGGTGACAGCAAGACGATCCCCGCGATGGCGAAGCCGACGGTGACAGCGACGAGAACGCCCCATCCCCGCGGCAATGGCGTGCCGCCGATCCCCGACTGGCCGAGGGCGGCGATGGCGATGGCGACCCCGAGGGCGTGGACGACGGCGCCGGCCAGGGCGTTGAGCCCGATCGCCGACAGCGATGCCGTGCGCGCCAGTCCCGACTTCTCGAGGTGACGCTCGTTGAGCCCGAGTCCGCCGGTGCCCGCCGGCGTCACCCGGTTCACGAACGAGCACGCCACCTGCACGATCGTCATCGGATACAGCGGCAGCCGTTTGGCCACGGCGCCGCGCTGCGCCAGCGCGGCGGCGACGAACGTGGCCGCGGCAGCGCCAACCGCGGCCAGCATCCACGCCCAGTGGGCGCCGGTCACGGCGTCGACCGTCTGACTGAACTCACCGACCTGGGGAAGGAGGAGCTGGACGGCGAAGCCGAAGGCGGCGAGGGCGATCAGGGTGCGCGGCCGCACGCGCGTGATCTGGGCGAGTGGCTCGTGCTCGACGTCGAGTCGATCGGCGACGCGGTTGCGCAGCTCGGCGATCACGCCTTGGCGCCCCGGAAGCTCGGCGAGCGTGCGGCCGGAGATGGCGAGCGGCTGCAACATCGGCATGGCCGCCATCACCTCGTGGGAACCGAGCGCCTCGATGGCGCTGTCGGCGGCCCGCTGGGGGCCGACCACCGCGCTCAGCGAGACCAGCAGCTCGCAGACGTCGCGATGTAAGCGGCGCGGCGTACTGGCCGCCTCAGCCAGGTTGAAGTCCAGGAGCCACGGCTCGCCGGCCTCATCGACGAGCACATTGTGGCGGCGGAGGTCGCGGTGGGCGATCCGCGCCCCGTGCAGACACGCCACCTGCTCCCACACACGCTCGAGCAGCTTGTCGTCGATGCTCTCGACAGGGACGTCGTCGAGGGTGTGCCCGCGCACGCGCTCTTCGACGAGGAAGACCTCGCCCCGCCGGCCCCGCGCCGCCAGCCGCACGTGCGGCACGCGCACACCGGCCTGGCCCGCGGTGATCGCCAACAGAGCCTCGTGTTCGGCGGAGCGTTTGCGCGAGACGAACGCCAGCTCGTCCTGCACACCGCGAAAGGCGACGAAGCGCCACAGCCGCATCAGAAGGTCGGCACTGCGTTCCTCGCTGCCGAGCACCTTGACGAACAGCTCCTCGCCGCTGTCGGTCGTCGCCAGGAACCGCGCGTAGCTACGCCCGCCCATCCCCACGGGGACGAGACTGACCACCTCGATGCCCGCCCCGGCGAGCGCGTCGTGCACCTGGCCCCGAGAGGGGTGGCCGCTCGTCGTCCCGAGCGCCAGGTTCAGCGCCGCGCCGACGGCCCACCCGATCGCGACCCCGGCCACGACGTCGAGCGGCAGGTCGAGGCCGGCGTACATGCGCGCCAGCGCCACGCCGACGACGAGCCACCATGCGGTGCGCCCGACCGGTCTGCGCACGTGGGGTCCAGCGGCCGTCGCGAGCGCCGCGCTGACGGCCAAGGCCGCCGACGGGAAGCCCGTCCCCAGTGTCACGCGGTCGCTGACGATCAGCTGCGCGACGTGGTGGAACTCGGCGATGTGCGCGGCCGGTCCCGGTCGGTCGACGATGTGCTGCAGGAGCCGGGCGGCGCCATACGCGGCGCCGCCGGCGACGACCAGCTCGATGGCGAGGCGCCAGCGCCGCTGCACGAGGGCGGCGACCGCCGCGCCACCGATTGCGACCGGCGAGCCGATGACAAGAAGCGGAAGCGCGATGCCGGTGAAGACGCGCGGCAGGTCGTTGAAGAGCCGGAAGGCATCGGCTTCCGAGGCGCTGACGCTGCCGGATCTGGCGAACAGCGCCGTCAGCGCGAGCAAGGCCAGGGCGACCACGAGGCGCACGAGATCGCCAGGGTGGCGGCGCCCCGCCGCAATCCGGCGGGTACCTCTGCCCTGCTCGTGATCCACTCGCCCTACGGGCTCGTTCACGAAAAGAGGCTAGTGAGCGCTTCGCGCCTCGCGTCAGGCGTGCGCCAGCGAACCGACCAGATTCACGACACGACGCAGGTCGGGCTTGCGGACGTACGTCGCGCCCAGATCGACGGCGCGGTCGGTCATCGGGCCGACCGGCAGGGCAGACAGCGCGACAACGACCGTGCCCGGCGACGCGTCGCGGATCAGCGGCAGAGCGGACACGCCGTCCATGCCGGGCATGCGCAGATCGAGCACGACGGCATCGGGATGCAATTCGGCTGCCAGGCGAACGGCCTCGTTGCCGTCGACGGCCTCGCCCACCACCTCGGCGCGCCCGTCGGCCTCCAGGAGCAAGCGCATCACCAACCGGATGTCGGGAAGGTCGTCGACCAGCAGGACGCGCACCTTCCCGCGGCTCTTGCCTCCCATGGGACCAATCCTGGAGCCGCGGCGGAAGCCACGCCATGGCCCGTTGGGGCCATTTTCGAGCGCGCATGTCAACGCTGCTGCCGTTGCGGGCGGACGGCAAACCCGTCCAAACTCAGGCCGTGAGCGACAAGCTCGAGTTCCCCGGGAGCTCCCAAGCCGACGTCGAGGCGGCCGTGCGCCGCTACATCGCCAAGGTTGCACGGCGCTATTCACCGCTGTTGATCGGCCTACTCGTGCTGCTGCTCGTCGTCATCCTCGTGCCGAGCGTCTCGCCCCAGAAGACGACCAACCTGGCGACGGGCTCCGGGACAGGCTTCGGATCGGCGGGCGCGGCCGGCAACGACACGGGTACGACCATCGCCGCGAGCGGCGGCGGCGCCCCGACCAGCGGCACAACTGGCGTCGGTGGTGGACCCGTGGCGCGCGCCGCCGCGGTGCCCAAGGGGATCACCCCGCCGGCCGCCGCCGGCTCCGCGGGTGTCACCCGTGGCGGGGTGCAGTGCGGCCCCGGCGTGCGCCAGGTCCCGTGGTCGGTCTACGCGCCGCTCTGCGTCCCGGCCTACAGCGGCACCAACGGCGGGAACACTTCTCCCGCAACCCAGGGCGTTACCGCCGACACCGTCACCGTCACGTTCCGCCGCACAAACTCGACCGAAGAAAAGGCGGCGTTCTCGATCGCCGGCAGCGCGGCACCGGGCAGCGACGATCAGTACCTGTCTGACCTGCGCGCCTACGTCGACCTTTTCAACCGCACCTACGAGCTGTACGGCCGACGTGTCGTGGTGAAGGACTACCAACCCCAGGGCGACAACCTCGAGGAGGACCAGGGGCGCCAGCTCGCCGGCGCCCAGGCCGACGCCGCCAAGGCAAAGGACCTCGGCGCCTTCGCCGACATCAGCCAAAGCCCCAGCCTGGCCGCCACAATTCCCTACGAGGAAGCGCTCGCCAACGAGCGCGTCATCGGCATCGGCGCCATCGGCGTCACACTCAGCTGGTTCCAGTCCCACGCGCCGTGGGAGTACTCGTTCATCGCCAACGCCAGCAAGGCGGCCAACGTCGGCGGCACCGCGTTGTGTCAGCGCGCGGCTGGCTTGCCGGCCGCGTTCGCGGGCGATGCGATTTACAAGAACCAGACCCGCAAGTTCGGGCTGGTCGCGCCGAACGGGCCCGAGTACCAGAAGGCCGCCGATCTGTTCCAGCAGACGATGCAGAAGCAGTGCGGCGCCACGATGGCCAAGCGGGCCTCGTACGCCATCGACGTCAGCCAGTTCGCGCAGGAGGGCGCCAGCCTCGCCGCCCAGATGAAGGCGGCAGGCGTCACCACCGTGATCTGTGCGTGCGATCCGCTGATCGAGATCACGTTCAGTCAGGCGGCGGACGGCCAGGCGTACCACCCCGAATGGTTCGTGACGTCGTTCTACGACCCGCAGGCGCGTGAGACCTCACAGAACGAGTGGAACCACGCCATCACCGGCCCACCTGCCGTGTTCCCGCCCAAGGGCCAGCGCGAGTCCTACAAGGTCTTCAAGATGGCCCGGCCCAACGCCGAGCCGGCGGAGAAGTACTTCGATCTCGCCTACGAGAACGCGTTGTACCTGTTCTCCGCCCTGCAGAACGCCGGGCCGAATCTCAACCCCGCGACCTTCCAGCAGGGCGTGTTCTCGATGATCCGCACCGGCACCGGCCAGTACGGCACGTGGAGCGGCGGCCCGCAGGCGTTCGACCCGGCCATCGACTCGGCGCTCGCGTACTGGGACCCCAACCGGGCCGCGGACTTCGACGGGGTCAAGGGGATGTGG
>JAFASB010000475.1 GCA_019244985.1 Acidimicrobiia bacterium
GGCGTTGGCGAAACCCTGGCCGAGCGGGCCCGTGGTGATCTCGATGCCCGGCGTGTGGTGCACCTCAGGATGCCCGGGTGTCTTGCTCTCCCACTGACGGAACTCCCTCAGGTCCTCGATGGTGAGGCCGTACCCGGTCAGGAAGAGCATGGCGTACTGGAGGATGCAGGCGTGACCCGCCGACAGGACGAAGCGGTCGCGGTTCGGCCACATCGGATCCGTCGGGTCGTACTTCATGACCCGCGTCCACAGGACGTGGGCCAGAGGCGCCAATGCCATCGCCGTTCCCGGATGCCCGGAGTTGGCGCGCTGGGGGGCGTCCATGGCCAGCCCCCGGATGACGTTGATGCCCAGCTGCTCGAGGTCCGCCTCGGTCAACGTGCGCCTCCTGTCTGTCGCCCGCGGGCCACCCTACGTCGGGGAATTTCCAAAAAACACCACTGAGGCCGTGAAGCCGTGGAGGAAGTTCTTCCTACCCACCGGGCCCAGTTCGCCTGCACAGAACATCCCCGCGACCGCGCCGCGAGCCACGTGCTCGGCCACGATCTCGGCGTCGTGGTCGGGCCGTCCGAACAGTCGCGATCCGCGCCCGTTGCAGGTGAAGAGCAGGGCGCCCTCGGCGGCACGGCCGTCGAGCAGACGTTGGAGCTCGGCGTCGGCTGACGCCGCGTCGCGCACCTGGAACTGGGCCGTCGAGCCCACCTCGACGACATCCCCGACGGCGAGCGCCCCGTTGTCCGGGTCGCCACCGATGACGTTGCGGATGAGGAAGTCGCCGGCGCCGAACGTCACCCGCGACTCGTCGATCACCCGGCCGAAGTGCACGCCGCTCGCAAGCAGCCGCCGGTCGTCGTCGTCGAGGGCTCGAGCGACGTCCTGGAGCCGTTCGAGCGCGGGCTTGCCCGCCAGCTCGTACACGACGTTGCCCTCGGCCTTGGTGATGACGAAGGGGTCGCCCACGGGCCGGCACCCCTGGGAGACGACGGCGGCCACGTCGACGCCCGGACCGAGGACGGCGCCGACGGCCCCCTCGGCGACGATCTGGCCGTCGACGACCAGACGGTTGCCGCCGGGCGCCACGGCCGCGGACGCCAGCCCGCCGGTGATGGGCAAACCGGGGTGCGCCTCGGTCTCGTGGCGCAGCACGTCCGCGGCGGGGAAGGTGAACGGGTCGGCGAGGACGAGCACCGCCGACGCGTCCTGGTCGATCTCGGGCCAGCCGGCCAAGGCGTTGCCGTCAGGGGTCGGGACGAGGCGGGCGTGGAACGGCGTGACCGGCGCCGTGTGCGCAGCCCAGAGGGCGATGGCCGGGCGTTGCTCGACCTCGCGGGCGCCGGCGACCACCGACTCGGCGGTGCAGCCCAGCATGGTGCGGGGGTTCAGCGTGGCCCGCACGGCGGCGGCGATGTCCTCCACGGCGCCGACGTGGGCGGCCGTCACGAACAACAGGACGAGGTCCGGCGGATCGGCACCCGGTCCGAGGCCGTCTAGGACCTGGCCGACCACCTCGCCCGTCGCCTGGGTCGGCACCGGGTGTTCGGACAGCGCTGCGGCGAACCCCACTAGGGCGTTCTACCCGTCAACCGGCGGGAGGAGCGTGAGCGGCACGACCATCGTGTGCCCGGCGTCGATGCGGCAGTGCGCCTCGATGGTGCCGTAGTCGTCGTAGGTCAGCTCGCCCCGCACCAGCGAGTACCGGAACTTCCCGGGCTCGACCTGAAGGGGCTGGGCGTTGCGAGCGACCTCTTTGCCCGTTGAGTCGCGGAACGACGTCTCGAGCGTGCCCTGGCCGCTGTGGTCGGCGGGACAGCGCACGAGCACGACGAGGTGGGGCGTGATCGTCACCGGCACCGGCTGCGGCGCGGGAAGCGAGAACTGGATCCCCGAGAGGTCGATCCGCGTGGGCCCGCCGTCGTGCAGCTGGCGCACGTTGATGTTCTCGATGAACAGCGCAGCAACGATCTCCATCTCGTCGCGGACCCTACTGCCAGTAGGTTCCGATCCTTATGGGGTCGCCGTCGTGGGGGAGAGGGGCGATGGTTGCCACCTCGAACCCCCTCGCCGTCGAGGCCGCGCTCTGGGCGCTCGGCGAAGGCGGCTCGGCGATGGACGCGGCGCTGGCCTCCGACGCCGTCCTCGGCGTGGTGCAGCCGATGTCGACGGGTGTCGGCGGCGACATCTTCTGTCTCGTCGACGATGGCCACGAGGTCACCGCGTTCAATGGCTCCGGCGCCGCGCCCGCGGCGATCGCCACCGACGACTGGCACGACCGCAGCCCGTTCACCGTGACCGTGCCCGGCGTCGTCGACGGCTGGGCCCAGCTCAGCGAGCGCTACGGACGTCTCGGCCTCGACCGCGTCCTGGAACCCGCCATCGGGCTCGCCCGCCACGGCTTTCCGCTCGGAGCCACCGCGTCGCTCACGTGGCGGGCGGAAAGCAAGCGCTGGTCCGGCTCGCCGCCGCTTCCCGCGCACCCGCCCGCCGGCGCCCGCATCACCAATCCGGCCCTGGCCGACACGCTGGTGGCCATCGCCACGGGTGGACGGGATGCCCACTACCAAGGCGAGTTCGGGGAGGCCGCCGCCGGTGCCGTCGGGCACATGACTCTCGATGACCTCGCCGGCCACCGGGGTGAGTGGGTGGATCCGATCTCGACGACCTACCGGGGTCACGAGGTCGTCGAGCTCCCCCCGAACGGTCAGGGTGCGGCGGTACTCGTCGCCCTCAACGAGCTCGAAGACGCGCCGCTGGGTCCGGCGGGCGACCCCGAGACCGTCGACCGGACGATGCAGGCCGTGCGGCGCGGGATGGAGACCGCGTACGCGCAGGTCGCGGACCCGCGTCGTTCGGCGGTCGAACCGTTCTGGGAGGCGCGCGACACGGTGTACACGGCGGTCGTCGCCGACGGCAT
>JAFASB010000083.1 GCA_019244985.1 Acidimicrobiia bacterium
ACCGTTGGCGGCTACCGCCCACAGGTAGTCCTAGCGGGGGCACATGGGGTGAGAGCGCCGGCCATCGATACGACGGTGTTGTTGATCGACGACGACCCGTCGATCACCGAGGTGTTCGGGACGGCCCTCGAGCTGCAGGGCTTCACGGTCACCATCGCCCACGGCGGCAGGGACGGGCTGAGCTGCCTGGACGCGGGAGCGCCCAACGTCATCCTCCTCGACGTCGCGCTGCCGGACATGTCGGGCATCGCCGTGTGCGAGGCCATGCGAAAGCTGACGACGGCGCCGATCCTGATGATCTCGGGCCGGGCTTCGGAGACCGACGTGATCGCCGCCCTGGAGGCGGGCGCCGACGACTACCTCATCAAGCCCTTCGGCACCGCCGAGCTCGTCGCCCGCATTCGCGCCGCGCTGCGCCGGACCACGCCGATGGAGGAGGGCGATGCGCTCGTTGGTGCCGGTCTCTTGACACTTTCCCCCGGTCGTCACCGAGCCTGGCTGCGCGGCCAGGCTCTCGACCTCCTGGACAAGGAGTTCGCCCTCCTCGAGGCGCTGCTACGCAACCCCGACCGGGTCGTCACACGCGCCGCGCTCATACGAGAGGTCTGGCGCGGCGACACCTCGGTCACCAACAAGGCCCTGGACGCCACCGTCCGCCGCCTCCGTCAGAAACTTGGCGAGGCCGCCGGCAGCATCGTCACCGTCCGGGGGGTGGGTTTCCGAATCGAGCCCGCCGGTGAAAAACTCGACCCGTGACTGAGGCGACAACCGACTTCGACGTCCCCGTCGAGCCGGTCTGGTACGAGGCCTCGCCCGTTGACGAGGAGGCGACGGTTGTCGAGCCCGCCCCTGCGCCTGTCGTTGCTCCTCCGGCGGAAGTTCCGCCGACCATCCTCCCGCCGGTCGCGGTGGCACCGCCCGTCGAGCCGCCCACGACGCCCGTCCGGCCACCGGCGCCAGTCGAGCCTGCGCCGCCCATATCAGACGACACCCCGCCACTCGCCGAGCCCGCGGCAGCCGTCGCGCCGTCGGTCGAGGAAGCGCCTCTGGCCGAGCCCAAAGAGCAACGGCTGCCGCGCCAGTGGCGGACGATGCCTGTGGTCGGCGCTCTGATCGCCGCCCTGCTGGTCGGCTTCGTCATCGCGCGAGTCACCGACTCGGGCGGATCCTCGTCGAGCTCGTCGGCAAGCGCGCCCTCGACGAAGGGGGGAAGCTCATCTGGTCAGCCGTCCGCTGGCGCCGCGTCCCAGCAGACCCCGACGACGGCGGCCGGGTCGACAGCAACGTCCGTGCCCGGAGAGGTCAATGGCCACACGGTGCTCCTCAACATCCCCCGTCACACGGGTCCGCTGATCACCGACCACTTCACCGCAAAGTCCAACCGGTGGGTGCTCGGCTGGGCCTACGACTGCACGGGGCAAGGAGGTACCGGTGCGTTCAACATCACCGTCTTCGACGGCAGCGGCGGCCCGAGCAAGGACGGCGGCATCGACCAGCAGGGCGCCAAGGGCAGCTCGGTCGTCGCTTACACAAGCACGGGCGAGCGCTACCTCTCGGTGACGACGAACTGCGTGTGGGCGATCCGGGTTACGACGTAAGTCACACGCCGTCGTCAACCGAGTTCATTCATTAGTCAACCATCCTTCACTCATTCGCCCCTTCGCAGGGCTACGGTCCGTCAGCGGAGGGGTGTGGAGCGGAGATGATTGTGGCGGTCAGCGACGACGAATGCTGTCGCGTGCCGGCCTGTGGCCGGACGGCGGTGGGCTACGTGCAAGTAGGTAGCCACGGACGCCGGGAGGTCTACGTCGGCCGCCCGGGGGCGGTCAATCATTTTCCCCTCTGCGCCGAGCACCTCCATGCGGCCGGCCAAGCGCCCGGGCGGCATGCTCGGCGTCAGCTGAACTACCGCTGACGCGCAACCGCGCGTGACGGTGAGGTAGCCGTTGTGCTCGACCTTTCCGCGTACGGCGCCGTCCGCCCGACACGCTCAAGTCGGACATCGCTCGCGCCGAAGTCAGGAGCGACAGAACCCACGAAAGGGCAACGCCGGAGAAATCCGGACGACGCAAAGCTTCGGGCCTACCGGGACCCAGTCCCCATGGCAGCCGCGCTACCGAATGGACGCACTTGTTGTCCCCCGTGGGTCAGGACCTTGACCACCGGGAGGGACAACGGTGTCCCGCTTCTGGACCCACATCACAGCCGCTGCGATCGCCGCCATCGTTCTCGTCGCGGGAAGAGCTGCGGTCGCTTCCGCAGAGACAACCGCCCCTGCACAGCAAGCCGCCTCTCAGACCGTCACCGTCGAGCGCCCCGAAGGCCAGATCGTCGTCAGCGACCTTTCAGTCGACTCCGGCGGCAAGGTGCAGCTGACGGTCACTGACACCCGAGCCGACGATCCCGGCTGGACCGTCTCGGTCAGCGTTTCATCCGATGGTCCCGGTGCGAGGCTCGCGTGGAAGCCGTCCGTGCAGCATCAGACCCCGGCATTTACCGACTCTGACGGGACGTCCTATGCACAACACGTCGACGCCGGCCCGTCGATCAATGCTCGGACAATCGGCGACTCGGGGATCCCGAGCGCGGTGCTCGGATCCGCACCCCGCGGCCACGGCCTCGGCATCGCAGTCCTGGCCGCCAAGCTGACGGCAGTCGGGCATCTCGGTGAGACGCCGACCGTGACGGTAACCATCGTCTAGAGCTCAGCTCGGGGTCGTCGGCGGAACGGCGACGTCGACCGGCACAGTGACAGGCGGAGCGGCCTCGTAGCTGTAGAGGCGCTCGATAGACCCGGGGCCCGCTGCACCGCAGTCGGGTGGCGGGTGGGGGCCGGCCGGACCGGTGCCGGTGAACCCGATAATTCGGTACGGCGTCGTCCGGGACAGGTACCACGTGCCCTTGATGCCACCGGGACCGCTGCCATCGTCGGCGATCGCCCAAAGGCGCTGACGAGCGAATGAGCGGACTCCCAACGACCGCAGGCGCCCATGCTCGGTACGTATGCACGTGGACTCGGCGTCGGGGTTCAGCTCATGCCTCGTGCCATTCACACGCAGATCCAGCATCTCCGTCCACCGGTCGCCTGTAGACGGCGACCGCTCCCAACCCCGATTGCCAACGATGACCGCCTCTGTTTGAGAACCGCCGGAGACAGCGTGGAGATGGACACCCTCCAGAGACTCGATCACGTCGGTGCTCTCAGGAACCCCGCCGTCCGTGTGGCTCTGGACAAGGACGTGGAAATCCTGCGTCGTAGCCATCGTTGACAAGGCGCTGTCGAAGGCGTTCGTCGGTGAGACCGACGGCACGGAGCTAGAGCTGCACGCGGCGAAGAGCGTCACTATGAGGACGACGCTAAGAGCGACGACCACGCCTCTCGACCACTTCACAGCGCTGCAGTCACGGGAAACGATGACGAACCGTCCACGCCGACTGCGACGGTCACCCTCGTCTGACGGGCCTTCTCACCACCGGAACCGGAATGCGGAGAAGAACACCCCGAATCGCATCGGAACAGCCTGCGCACGAGGACTCGGTGTTACGGCCTGAGCCGTGGGAGTTGCGGGCAACCTCCCCGCAGAGTGTGCATTGGCTGTCCGAGCCACATGGGCGGCCTGCGCGTGGGCCGCCTGCGTGGTGGAAGCCGTGCAATGCATCCTCGCTGCTCGCTTCTCGAGGTGCGCAAGCCAACGGGTCAGGAATCGTTGCGCGGCCGGCGGAAGATCGGGGTTGGCGTCGAGGATCGCTCGAATCGTCGAGATTTCTTGCGTGACGACCTCGCACCGAATCTCATGCGCTGGCCCCGGCGGCGGCGGCGTCGTGGTCGTCGTGGATCGGGTTGTCGTCGTGGTGCCGCCGGCCGTTGTCGTCGTGGTACCGCCGGTCGTCGTCGTCGTCGTGCCGCCGGCCGTTGTCGTCGTGGTACCGCCGGTCGTCGTCGTCGTCGTGCCGCGGGTCGTCGTGGTGGTGCCGCCGACCGTCGTCGTCGTCGTCCCGCCGGTCGTCGTGGTGGTGCCGCCGACCGTCGTCGTCGTCGTCCCGCCGGTTGTCGTGGTTGTGGTACCGGCACCCGCGTACTGGACGTTGTAGTGCTTGAAGATGAAGCCTGACCCGTCGTCGGAGTTGGTCACCGACTCCTGTATCCAGATCGTGCAGGGGTTGCTGGCGTCGCACGTGATAGCGGTGCCCGGTGCCGGCGGGGTATAGGTCCCCTCGCCGATCTTGAATGTGTAGTCGAGATAGGTGCTGGGCGGGTTACTGCCGCCGGCCAGGTGGTTCCCATTGCCCGACTCGCCGTTCGCCAGCCCACCGCCCGGAATGCAATCGCCGTTGCTCGGAAGGATCTGCGACGAGAGCTGCACGTCCGTGAGGCTGCCGCGACAAAGGGCTGTTCGAGTCACACCCGTGAGCGTCCCGCCGGCGCCGTTGCTGTCGATGTGGAGGCTCAACGTGTCGCCACCGTTGACACCGGTGAACGTCGACGAGTTCCCCGGCGTCGTGCCGTTGGTCGCAGTCGCGCACGGCGCCGCCGCTTTCGCCGGCGGGGTCGGGTTACACGTCTGCGGCGGTGTCGGATTGGGGTTGAGGACGGCGCGAGTGTTTGTGTCCGGCGTCGACGTCGTGTCGGCCCGGGCGCCACCGCCGGCCGACGTCAGAATCAACGCCGTAACAACCAGCGTTGCGGCGAGGGCGATGACCGCCTTCGCGCGAGATCGATCGAGTCCCCGTCCGTCACGCCCCGTCATGCGGTGGCACTCTCCCAGCCCCGACGAAACTGCCAGGGCCGCGGAACTGACGAGATGGTGACGTCAGCGTGAACATACGGCGACACCCCTCGCGCTCGCCTCAAAGCCACGCGGGAAATGCCCGGCTCAGCGTCTCGGCAGCGATGATCGTCATCGCCAACACCGGCCCGATCGTCAGCAGATACGCCGTGCGCGGCTGGAGGCGTCGATAGAGGAGCAGGCTGCCCGTGATGGTGAGTCCGTAGAGGATCAGCGCGATCACGATCGAGGCTGGCGCGCCCGAGTCCCGCTGAGTGCCGATGTCACTGTCGAGGCGCGCGCCCTGTGGGGTCGGTGCGAAGGCCGTGCCGTCCATCTTGGCAACGACGACAACTGCGCTCCCTTGGTTCCACGGCAGTGCGTTGGCCGAGGTGACGAGCGTGAGCCGGTCGTCCTTGGTCGGCCCATAGATGCTGTCGATCGTGGACGACGTGCCCGAGGAGTCAGAGGACGAAGACGAACTCGTGTTTGAGTCTCCCGAGCCACCATGAATGGAGCGGTGTCGCACAGAGACAATCCGGTATACCGACTCGCCCTGATTCGTGGTCACCAAAATGCTCTTGCCCTTTTTCAGGTCGCCGAGTCGATGGAAGGGTCCCCCGAACGCAGTGCGGCGGGCGACCACGACGCTGTTCCCGGGTTGGCCAAGTCCCGCCGTGCCAGGGACATGGCCGGGTCCAGCGCGCGTTTGCTCCGGACCGACGCCTTCGACGACGACCTGTTGGAGCTTGATCTGTCCGATCTCCAGGATTCCTGCGGGCGACCCTGGCGACACAGCTTTGGTGGGGACAGTCACGCCCAGGAGCCCTGTTGACTCGTTGGCGGCTCGGCTGATGTCGGCGCGTGCCTTCTTCATCAGGCCATGTTGATCACGCTGCTGGAAGAAGGGCCCGAGTCCGTAAACGACCAACGCCATCCCTGCGACGATCGCCACGAACCAGAGCACGAACAGCACCCGAATTCGGTGCATGCTCGTCGTGCGCTGGATCGTCGGCCACCAGCCGGGCAGCGAAGCACGCGCGGGGTCGCCATCAGAAGGCGTTGTCACGGTGGCGGCGTCGGGCTCCAGCTCGATGACTTCGGCCGGCGGTGCGCTCGAGGGATCCAGCACCTGCGTCACGTCGGCTGCTTCGTCTTCGCCGTAGCCGCCAACGCGAGCGTCGTCAACGTGAT
>JAFASB010000294.1 GCA_019244985.1 Acidimicrobiia bacterium
GACTGTCGACGCCCCGGTCGGTACCCAACAGCACTCGGTGCGGCGGCTTCTCGACGGCTCGGGCAACGGGTTCGTCGTCGACCAGACGGCGGACTATCTCCCCGACGGGATTCACCTCGTCAAGCTCGTATTGACGATGACGCTGCAGGGGACGACCACAGTCCGAACACTGCGCGCCAGCGAAGGCATGCTGCTTCCGACGGGTGCGGCTCCGGGAACCAGCCAGAGCTTCGCCCTCACGGGTTCCGGCATCGGCGGGCAGGAGACGGCCAGCGTCACGGGCCCGGGCTCGGCGACCGTCGGCGGCGCCACCGTGGCGACGGTGGGCCTGAAGATGGTTCTTACCCTCTCGGGAGGCGCGACGGGGACCATCGAGTGGGACCAGGCGTTCGCGCCCGCCTTCCGGCTCCCCGCCGCCGAGTCGGCGTCGGCCTCAGTCGCGGTTGGCCCGGTGACTGTCGATCTGCACTACCACTGCGCGCTGCAGCGGCCGCCGGCCTGACATGGCGACGCGCACGATCGCCGCGAGTCCGCCTCGACCCCTCGCAGGTGAACGACCGAGGCCGTCCCAGGCGCGCCGGAGCCGGCGCGGCCGCTCGGCGCACGCAACCCCAACGCCCGCCCTCGAAGTCGCAGGGCTCAGTGTCCGTGCGCCCGACGGCGTCGTGCTTCTCGACGACGTGAGCTTCTCGGTGGCGCCCGGCTCGTTGGTCGCCGTCGTCGGCCCGACCGGGGCCGGCAAGTCGACACTTCTCGGCGCCCTCACCGGCACCCTCACACGTGCTGCGGGCACCGTGCGTGTGCACGGCGAGCCGGGCAGACGAATCGGCTACGTCCCCCAGGACAACGTGCTGCACACCCAGCTCGGCCTGCGCCGCACATTGGACGACGTCGCGTCCTTACAACTCGGCGACGATGTCACCGACGACGAGCGGCGGGCCCGCGTGGACGCTGTCCTCGGCGAGCTCGGTCTGCGAGAGCAGGCGGGACTTGCGGTTGCCAGTCTGTCCGGGGGCCAGCAGAAGCGGGCCAACGTCGCCGCCGAGCTCGTTTCCGAGCCCGACGTCCTCGTGCTCGACGAGCCGACGTCGGGCCTCGACCCGGGCTACGAGAAGACCGTGTTGGGGACGCTGCGCCGCCTCGCCCAGCGCGGGCGCACCGTGCTCGCGGTCACCCACAGCCTGCGGGCGCTCGAGCTGTGCGACCGCGTGCTCTTTCTCGCGCCCGGTGGGCGGGTGGCCTTCTTCGGCCCACCGCAGGCGGCGAAGGCGTACTTCGACATCGAAGACGCCGCAGAGGTATTCCTGGCCCTCGACGCCAAGGACGGTGAGGCGTGGAAGGCGAGGTTCCGCGCCGACCCTGCATACGCCCGCTACGTCGGTGCGCCCCGTCAGGAAGCGTCCGACCCGACGACGTCGATGGCCGCTGACGAGGTCGGGCGATGCGGCCGGCGGGAGGTTGGCCAGGTCCGCACGCTCGTCGGCCGGTACTGGGCACTCATTCGGGCGGACCGCCGCCACGCGGCAATGCTCCTCCTCGAGGGCCCGCTGCTCGGACTCCTTTTGCTCGCGGTGCTCAGTCCCCACGGCCTCGCTCGTCCCCGCGCGTTGCATCACCCGAATCTCACGGCGAAGGCGGTCGGGCTCTTCCTCGCCATCAGCGTGACGTGGCTGGGCGTCGCCAACGCCGTGCGGGAGATCGTCAAGGAGCGGCGCATTCTCCGTGCCGAAGTCGGTCGTGGACTGTCGCTGCGGGCCTACGTCGCCGCCAAGGGCTCGGTGCTGGGCACCGTGACCGTCATCCAGGCGATCGCCCTGGCGTGGGTCGCTTCGATCCGGCAGAGCGTCCCCGGCGGCGGGTCCGGTCTGGGCAACGGCCGGCTGGAGATCGTCGCCGCCGCCGCCCTTGTGGCGCTGGCTGCCGTGTCCCTGGGGCTGCTGCTCTCGGCTCTGGTCGACTCTCCCGAGAAGGCGCTCACCGTTCTCCCACTGACCCTCGTGGCCCAGCTCGTGTGCTCGGGTGCATTCCCGAGCGTGCTCGGCCAGCCGGGCGTCGCCCAGCTCCGCAATCTGACCGGCACGTATTGGGGTGTGCGCGCCGTGCAGGCAACCGTCAGTGGTGACAGCGCTGGGTGGTGGGGGTCGGTGGCGATGCTCGTCGCCCTCACCGCTCTCTCGCTTGTGGCGACGGCCAGCCTGCTCGGGCGCCGGCTGGCTGGAGGCCCCCGGCGCCGGCGGGCCGGGGTGGGACGGGCACGTCTGGTTGTCGGCGTAGCCGGCGCCGCGCTCCTCGCCGTGTCGGTGCTGGGGATGGCCGGCCGTGGCCAGTCCGCCGCCACCCACGCCGCTCTGGCGCCCCGCGCCCCGGCGACCATCGCCGCAGCGCCCGCTGCACCGGTGACGACGGTTCCTGCCACTCCGGCGCCGCGGGCCGCTGCACCTCAGGCCCTGGTCGCCTCGCCTTCTCCTGCGCCAGTGACGACGCCCGCGGCGCGGGCCCCGGCGCCACTGGCCCCGGCACCAAATCCGGTCACTGTCGCCGCCGCGGCACCCACGCCCTCGCCCACGACGCCGACGACAACCGCTCCGGCCGCGCTTCCAGTGTCCTCGACCTCCACGACGACCGCCACGGCCGCTCCACGACGCGTTGTCGTCACCTCCCGCACGCCCTGGCCGTCACCGTTCGGATTCTTCAGCGGCTGAGGGGCTCTGAGGAGCTGGCCATCCATCACCGCATCTCGCCGGCGCTCGGCCGGATCACACGGATCGGCAGTCCGTCGCGGCGAAAGGCGACCTAGGACATCTCGCGATCGCGGGTTGCGTTATGGGCGCATGTCCCCAAGGCGTGGTTGCGCGCCGGCGCCTCGTCAGTCGGCCCGCGCGCGTTGTTATTCGGCGCCGCTGACGGCTGCCGCGCCGCCAGTCCACCCGAAGACGGTCCCCTTGTAGAGGAGCTCGGCGACCAGCGCGGCAGCGACCACGGCTACCACGGCAGGGGCTGGGAAGGACGAGCCGAACGCGGCGACCGCAAGGAGGACGACGGCCGTCATGGGATGCACGGCAATGGAGCGCACGCCATGGCCGCCGGCGACAGCAACGCAGGTGACGCCGACGAGGTACAGGGCGGCTCCTCCGCAGAGGATCCAGCGGCCTGCCTCGAACAGGGCGGCGTGGTCAGCGTGATGCAACGCGAGCTCGAACCCGACACCGAGCGCGGCGATGGCCGTGTACGTCGGGATGTGCCCGCTCAGGGCGCCGAGGGCGCGGAGACCCGACGGAACTTTTTGGACGAAATCGAATGTCAGCCACCAGATGGAGACGATGACGACGACGACGCTGAGCGCCGTCAAGACCACCGAGCCGGTCCAGTGAACGCCGTCCAGGCCATCGACGGCGCGGATCACGGCCTCACCGAGGACGATGAGCGTGAACTGTCCGGCCCGCTCCTCGAGGTGCTCGGCCGCCGCTGCGGCTTCGCCCAGGCGCGACCAGCCGACAACAACGGTGAGGGCCTCGATGACCAACGCCGCGAACCACAGCGCCGCTCGCCACTCGCCCTCGACGAAGACAGAAGCAGCCCAGCACGCCGCGCCGAGCGAGAAGCCGACGATGTACACCGTTATGGCGGACCGCACCTCGATGACGTGGCGCCATGCCCGGACGTACAGGCCAATGAGCACCAGTCGCACGGCGACGTAGGCCAGGGCGAATTCGACCGCGCCGCCACCTCGAGCGTCGGTCGCGGTGTAGGCAAGTCCGGCGACGCCGACCATGGCGGCCGCCTTCGTCAATCGGTGCGGCACGTCGTCGGTGTCGAACCGGTCCGTGTACATGACGTAATTCGTCCATGTCCACGTGACCGCTACGAACACGAGCGCAAACCACGCCGCCCCCGCTCCAGACGGATCCCCGGCGAGGATCTGACTCGTCCGGCTGACAGCGGCGACAAAGACGAGGTCGAAGAACAACTCGGTCCACGTCGACCGTCGGTCTCCGTCGCCCTCCTTGGTCCGAAGCACCGGCGGCCGCACCACCGCTGGTTGATCGGTCGAAGACGAAGTCGCGCTGCTTGTCATCGGATCCCCGAACTCGGTGGCAAACCTGCCGATGCTTAAGAGGTACTGATCTTGTCGGCGAGGACGTCGGCGAAGGACATGTGGGGAAGGCCGGCGAGCCAGGGAAGGCCGTGCGCAGCCAGCTGCTGCGGGATCTTTCCCATGAGGTGCGCCCGGCGCCCCTTCGGGTTAGGAAATACGTCGAAGACGCCGTGATCGCCATCCTCGAAGCGGATCGCGAACCAGTTCGTCGTGGCGGGCTCCTCCGCGACAACGCTCTCTCCGTTACGGAGGAACTCCGCCGCGTCGTCGCGGTGAGACTCCTTGATCGGAAGGCGTAGGAGCAAGCCCTTGGTCACCTCACCGGAGGTGATCTTGTCGGCGAGGACGTCGACCTTCTCGATGTGAGGCTCATCATCCAGAAGCTCGGCATGGTCTTGTAGGGCCGCAACGACGCCTCCGTTGAGGTGGGCATCGCGGCCGGCGTCGTCTGGAAATGCGTCGAAGATCCCGTACTCGCCCCGACCGAACCGCAGCGCGAACCACGACGTCGTCTTCGGCTCAGCCTCGACGATCGACTGCGCAGCAACAAGGAGCTGTTCGAGCTCGTCCTCCTTCCCCGGAGCAGCCTCCAGGGTCGCGAACAGGCCACGGGTCGTCGTCGGGGTCATGGCCGCTACCTACCCGGCGCCGCCGCCCCGAACCGGGCGGCCGGGTCCCTTCAGAAGGGCCGAGCCATCGGGTCGCGCAGGCGCGGGTCGCAGGAGAGGTGCCGCGACAGGACGGGTACCTATTCCTGAACCCCGGGTCGGCGGGACGCTCGAGAGCAATCTCGCCGCTGATTGTGTCGGTCGTGGTGCCGAGCGGATGGGTAGGAGTCGCACATGAGGTATGCCACCAAGACCTATGGGCCGCGTCGACACACAAGCGTCGGCGCCTGCCGCGACAAGTTCCTCTATTTCTTCCCCGAGGGCTTCCGCGACGAGAACTACCTGGCGTGGGAGCGGGACTACAAGTGGGAGGCCCATCGGCGCTGGACCACCGAGCTGGGCCGTGACCAGCTACGTGCGCTGCTGGATCGCGGTGAGTTCGCGGCGGTAGCGAAGGCCGCGGTGCGCATCGAGTCCCGCACCAACCTCCTGTTCTCCTTCGAGAAGATGGCGTTGCGCGACGCGGTCGCGTCCGCCGAGGGGGCGCGCTTGTTCGCGGTCGGCCTCCACGACTGGCTCTACGGGCCTGGCTCTGAGGCATCCAAGTTCGATGCGTGGTGCGCGACGGTGGCGGCGCTGCCCCGGCGGCAGACGCGGGTGCTCACATGGCCCGCGACGACAGTCTTCGGGTTCATCGCCCGCCCGAAGGTCCACTTCTTCGTGAAGCCGATGGTGACGAAGGCAGCCGCGGCGGCGTGTGACCTCGAGTTTCGCTATCGATCGGCGCCGCAGTCGGAGACCTATTCCGACGTGTTGGCGATGGCGGCGACGCTTCGCGCCGACCTCGCAGACCTGCGTCCACGCGACATGATCGACATTCAGTCGTTTTTGTGGGTCCAAGGGTCCGACGAGTACGAGTGAACATCGACATGCCGAGCAATCGCTGACAGCTCATGAGCGTCGCTCGATGCCCCAGAACCTCGAATCGCTCGCCTGCGGGACGATTTTTTAGAGGCCGAGGAAGAACCGGGTCATCGTCTCGCTGGCGTCCCAGTCGCGGCTGGTCTTGCCCACGAGGGCGGCCGGAAGGTACTGCTCGCCCCCCGGCCAGGTGTGGCCGCCGCCGTTGACGACGTAGAGGAGCGCCGCGGCGCCATTCGTGCACGGGCGGGCCGTGTGGATCGTCGTGGTGGTGCCGTCGGCGGCGGTGTCGGGCAGCTGGGACAACGTCGGCGTCGGGCAGCCATCGGTCGAGACCCAGAAGTTGTAGGTGTCCATGACTGACACGTCAGTCGTGCCACCGTCGCGACCCCTATCCTGACCGCCGTTGAAGGGGATGAGTGGGTCGTCGGTCCCATGGATCTCGAGGATCGACTCGGGCCGCGACGGGTGGCACGTCGGTGCGAACTCGGTGCCCATGGTGCCGGCGACTGGCGCGATGGCCTTGATGCGGTCGGCCAGCTCGCAGCCGAGGCGCTGGGACATGAACGCGCCGTTCGACAAGCCCGAAGCGAAAACCCGCGTGCGGTCGATGGCATAGTCGGCCGAAAGCTGGTCAACGAGCACGCTGATGAACTTCACGTCGTCGATGTGGGCCTGGGCGGCCGGGGTATTGGGTCGGCCGTCGTTCCAGCTGCGTCGCCAGCCTTGGGGGTAGACAGCGAGGACGTCGTGGGCGTCGGCCACCTTGTTGTAGTGGGCGATGCGCTCCATGCCCTCGGCCGTGCCGCCGCCGCCGTGGAGCAGGAACACGACGGGGAGGCCAGCGCGCTGTCCGCCGCTCGGGACATGCACCCAATACATGCGCACACGTCCGTCGACGGTGATCGTCTTGGGGGTGTCGCCGGCCACGATCGCTCGGGCGCGATCGACGTGGCAGCCGGCAAGGACGATAGATCCGAGGAGTGCCCCGAGGAACAACCGCTTGGCCATGTCTGAGATAGTACAGTTACTTGACTAATTGTCAACGGGAGTTCTCAGGATTGTTCAGGAGTTCACAGAATGGCCGCACCGCAGAACCCGCAGAACGTCCGGCTCGGGCTGCTCGCCCGCCGGCTGGTCCGGGCCGTGGCCGAGCACACGCGCCAGGAACTCGCCCGCCAGGGCTTCGCCGATCTGCGCCCGGTACACAACGCCTTGTTCGCCCACCTTTCCGGAGGCGGCGCGCGCATCACCGACGTTGCTGCGGGGCTGGGCGTCACCAAACAGGCCGTCACATCGCTGGTCGACGAGCTTGAGCGGAACGGCTACGTGGAGCGGATCGCTGACCCGAGCGACGGCCGGGCCAAGATTGTCAAACTCACCGCCCGAGGGCGGAATGCAGCCCGTGTCGCCCTGCGAGCCGCCCAGCGCATGGACCATCGCTGGGTCGCTGTGGTCGGCGCCGACCGCCTTGCCGAGCTGAAGGTGACCCTGTCCGAGCTAGTCCAGGCCGCCGAGGCGACCAACAGGGAGGCTGGCGGACGCAACGGCTAGGCAAGTTGGCTGCCGACGATGGGAGCTGGCGAAGGACTCACGAGGGTCACGGGCGGCCGCCGCTTGGTGAAGTTCACTCGCACGGATCGCCCGCTCGGGTTCTCGAGAGCGGGCGATTCGGATGCACAGAAGGACGTTCCGCGATGAAGCGCGAGCCCGCTCAACGGCAGGTGGCGCACGTAAAACCCCCCGAGTTCCCGGCTCGGTGCGCTGTAACGACCTTGTCAGCGCATTCCGAAGTCGCGCGTCCTAGTCAGCGGGACGACCAGCCCTTAACCTCGCAAGGAGTCCCGTATCACAGGCGACCCTGACGAAAAGGAGCCGATATGAAACGGTGGCGCGATCGTCGTTTCATGATGGCAATCATCGCCATCGCTCTGTACACGCTGTTGCCCGTCGGCGCTTCTGCGCAGGTCCCAACGGGAAACCTCAAGGGCACGGTGAACCTGCCCAATGGAGACGGGGGAGGGGCTCTGTACGGCGTAACCGTCGTCCTGGACCCGAACGGAGGACGCACTGGTCCTCAGGTTCAGACAACCAATGCTGAAGGGCAATTCATGTTTCTCGGCCTTTCCCCCGGAACCCACAGTCTTCAGCTAGTGCTGCAGGGATTCGACACGGTGACGGTCCCAGTCAACATCCAGGCTGAGCGCGTTACCACCGAGACGCTGACGATGAACCCGGCGGTGCGGTCTACGGTAACGGCGCCGCCCGCCGCGAGCACTCCCAAGCAAATTGCTGGCATCGTTCGAGATGACGGCTGGATCACCGCTGGTTCGGGATTTTCGATCACCCGCCACAGCGTCAGCCCAGACCAACATGGGAGCCAATACTTCGCTCATTTCACGGTCTCGTTCCCTTCGGGCACCTGGAGTACCGCGAGCCTGCCCGTTCCCGTCATCACGAAGCTCGGATCACTGGGCAATGTCAGCATCGGTTCGATCAACAACAGTCCTGCCGGGTTGACCCCCACCGTCGCGGCTGACGGCAGTTTTTCATTCCGGGTCAATGTCTCGGAGCCGAATCGATTTCCAGTCACATCGCTAGCCTTCTCTTTCACCGTCACCCAGTCCTAGCGATGTCGTGCGCCAACGCTCTCGGGTGCCCGCTACACCTAGCCGCGACCAGGCTCGGGGCGGACCGACTAGATGTGCGCTGTCGTATGTGACACAGACTTGACCGCCCGTAGAACAGCCTGTTCCTCGAGACAGGAGTCGGCGCCGGCATGACCGTCACCTAGCGGGGTAGAGACCGTCCGTGACTGAGGAGCTCCGCCTGCTGGCGCGCGAGGTTGCGCGCACCGCGTTTGGGTTCGAAGAGCTGCGCCCGGGCCAGGAGGAGGCGGTCGCCGGGGTCCTCGGTGGTCGCGACGTGCTCGCCGTGCTCCCGACCGGGTCGGGAAAGTCGGCGATCTACCAGTTGGCCGGTGCCCTCATCGACGGCCCGACGATCGTTGTGTCGCCGCTGATCGCATTGCAGCAGGATCAGGTGGACGCCATCGGCGGTCGGCTCGGCGGTGCCATCCAGGTGAACTCCTCCCTCGGCGTGCGGGACCGACGTGAAGCGCTCGACCTCGTGAAAGAGGGGGGCGTCGAGTTCGTGTTCGTCGCCCCTGAGCAGCTGGCGAACGACGAGTCCTTCAGCCACCTGAGCGCCGCCCGCCCGTCGATCGTCGTCATCGACGAGGCCCACTGCATCAGTAGCTGGGGCCACGATTTTCGCCCGGACTACCTCCGCCTGGGGGACTTCATCGAACGCCTCGGACGTCCGCCCGTGCTGGCTCTGACGGCGACAGCGTCTCCGCCGGTTCGGCGCGACATCATCGAGCGCCTACGCATGCGTGATCCGCTCGAGATCGTCCGGGGTTTTGAGCGGCCCAACATCTCCTTGGCGGTCGAGGCGTACCCGGCATCCGAGGAAGCCGACGCCGCCCTCCTCGAGACGGCAGAACAGACGCCTGGCAGTGGGATCGTCTACGTCGCCACGCGCCGTCGAGCGGAGGATTTCGCGGAAGCTCTGACTGCTCGTGGGCGCGCTGCTTCGGCGTACCACGCGGGTTTAAAGGCCACGGAGCGGGACGAGGTGCATCACCGGTTCCTCGACGACGAAGGTGCGATCGTGGTGGCGACCATCGCATTCGGCATGGGGATCGACGCCCCACACGTGCGCTTCGTGCTCCATGCCGATCCGCCGGAATCGCTTGACGCCTACTACCAGGAATTCGGACGCGCCGGCCGGGACGGTGAGCCGGCCAGCGCCCGCCTGTTCAACGTCTTGGCGGAGAGCGGCCGGCGCCGGTTCTTCGCCGGCCTAGGCGAGTTGACGGAGGGCGAACTTCAATCCGTGGTGGACGCCGCCGATCCGACGGACGGTGAATCGGATTTCGACGCCCTTGTGGAAGCAACCGGGCTGTCGTCGACCAGCCTCAGCAACGCTGTCGACCTGCTGAGCGCGGTCGGGGCGCTGCGACTCACGGATCGCACGATTGAGCCGGCATCCGAAATCTCAGCCGACGGCGTCATCGAGGCCGCCCTCGAAGTCCAAGAGACTCGCCGTGCCTTTGAACGCACACGCGGCGAGATGATGGAGCGCTATCTGGCGACATCGGCATGCCGATGGCAAACGATCCTCGCCTACTTCGGTGAGCCCACCGAGGAGCGTTGCGGGCGCTGCGACAACTGCCGGCGAGGGTCCGCAGACGTGGCGGTGGAGCAGCCGTGGCCGCTCGAGACCCGGGTCCGTCACCCCGAGTTCGGCGTCGGCATGGTCATCGACTACGAAGGTGACACGGTGACGGTCCTGTTTGACGAGGGCGGATACCGAACACTTGCTGTTCCACTCGTCCTCGAGCGAGAGCTGCTCGTCGCTGCGGACGAGTAGATGGTTCCGGCGGTCACCGAGAGCGGCGAGCGACTTCCGCATCTCGGCGCGGTCAGGGTCTGCCGTGGGGCCCGGGGAGCGGAGCGCGGCGGTCATCGCGTCAGTCACATGTTGGGGGCGGGAGCATCGACGACGCCGACCTTGTAGGGACCCTCGTAGCGATGGCTTTCATGCCTCGCGTCCACCCGTGAGTGCCGGCGCTCACCGCTTCGGCCGGCAAGTCCCAATCAGGGTCCCGACTAATGTCTAGTAAACCGATCAATTTGGAGAGTTGACCGAGTGCTCGCTCCAGATGCGCCCGGCGAGCCCCTCGTCGTTCTCGACCTGCCGTCGGCGCCACCTGTCACCAGGGGGGTCGCGGCGCCTGTGCGCCGGCCGAAGCCACCCGCCGTCGCACTTGGGGTCCTCGGCGTGCTGTTGGTGGTCGGGCCGATCGTGGGGGGCCTGTTCTCCAAGGTGGCGTCGGGCAAGCAGATGATCGACCGCTTCGCGCCGCACATGGAAGCTGACGCCCTGGCGCGCTACCGCACCGACGTGGCGACGTTGCGTCACGCGGCGGGCGCCATCGGCGTCATCTACGCCCAGCAGCAGGTCACTGCGGGCAGGTTTCCCGGTGTGGATGCGTACCGCGCGCAGGCGGGCGCCATCGACCAGCGGGCGTCGGCGTTGCTCGATCGCGTAACCGCTGCCCAACCGGACTACCGCCGCACCGCTGCCATCGGTGGCTTCGACCGCATCCCGTTTCTGGTCGTGCTCTATGGGACCGCGGCGATCTACGCGGCGTGCATCTTGCTCTTCGGTGGCCGGGGGCGAGCTCGCTCGGCCGTGGCGGTCGTGGTGCTCGTCTCCGTCGCGCTCGCCGTGTATCCCTTCGTCAGCGATCTCAACCGCGGCACGCAGGCCGGCGAACGGATGCTCCACCGCTTCTCTCCGTTCATGACCCACGGAGAAGTCCGTCAGTTGCAGAGTGACTTCGTCGTGCTGGTGACGGCGGTGGGCGAGCTCGACACCGGCTTCCGGGCCGTTCCGCAGAGCGGCCCGCCCGCAGCCGATGTGGCGGCCCTCGTCGATGGTTGGCCGCGGATCTCCTCGGATCTGGCCTCGCTGGTCGGCACCATCAACGACAACATCGGAAACTTCAACGCGCTCGACGACCTTGACACGCTCACCCGCAGCGTCGGTCTCTCGGGCCTCCCGGGGTTTCCCTGGCTACTTGTTGGCGTGGGCGCGCTCGGCGCGACACTCGCGGTCGCCGCTGCGCCCCGCCGCAGGAAGGAGACGTGATGCGCCGCACAGCGCTCGTAATTGCCGCACTTCTGGTCATGTCCGCTGCGGTCGCCTGCTCGAGCGGAAAGAAGTCCTCTGATGCCGCGAGCGCGAACGGCGGTCGCCACGAGCTCGTCGGCTTGTTTCGCCTGACGCCGGGTGCAGTCGCCGGCGCCAAGACCACCGGCACGTGGTTCCGCATGCTGCAGCCGGGCGGGAACGCCAAGAGTGGGCCGTACATGA
>JAFASB010000523.1 GCA_019244985.1 Acidimicrobiia bacterium
CGGCTCCGTCGCCGATCTGACCGATGACGCCTGGCACCGCATCATCGAGGTCAACGTGGTTGCCGTCGCTCGACTGTGCCGGGCGGCCATCCCCGTCATGGCGCGAGCCGGACGTGGATCGATCGTCAACATCTCGTCGAAGGCCGCGCAACGTGTACCGCCGAACTTCGCGGGATACGCCAGCAGCAAAGGCGCGATCGAGGCACTGACGCGATCGATCGCCGTCGACTACGGCAGCGAGGGGATTCGCTGCAACACGATCAGCCCCGGGTACGTGCTCAACGATCGGAGGGACGCCGACCTCGCCGATGATCGGCGTCGGCACCTCGAGGGCATGACGCTCACCCGACTCGCTCGCCCGAGCGACGTCGCCCACGCGGCCGTCTACCTCGCCAGCCGCGAGTCCGAGGTCGTGACGGGGATCCTGCTCCCCGTCGACGGCGGTGGCACCGCGGCGCGGGGCCGTACCCTGGGGTAGATGCCCGACACCTGGCGCTGCGAATGCGGCTACACGAACCTCGGCTCCAAGACCTGCCTCGTATGCCGCCGGCCGCGCCAGGCGGTGCCGGCACCGGAGCCCGAGGCCCGCATAGACGAGCCGCCCCCCGCCGAGGAGAGGGTCGAGAAGAAGGCAGCCCGACCGAAGGCCGCGGCCAAGAAGCGGCCGGTCCGGAAGAAGGCGACCTAGGAGCTAGCCCGGTTGGACCGGCGTCGGCCCGCCACGGATCGAACCGTCGGGCATGACGTCAGCCTCGGACTTCCCCCACACCGGCGAGTCACCAGCGGTCTCGACGTTGAACCCGTAGTCGTAGGTGAGCTCGCCGCCGAGCGTGCCGCCGACCGTGATCAGGCCGAAGATCACCAGCGAGACGACCAGGACGCGCCCGGGTGTTACCGCCGCGTTGTCGTACATCCACGTCCGCATGACGAGGTCGACGATCACGAGGACCGTTGCGGTGATCATCGTCCAAGCATGGGCATTGATCGTGCGCCGGGCCTGGGTCCCCGCCTCGCTCGCCTTCCACCAGTCCCAGAAGCCGGTCAACGCCGTCGCCAGCGACACGATGGCGCCGCCCCACATGGTGAAGGTGCCGGCCTTGTAGAGCTGGGCAGCGGCGATCGGGTGCCCGCCGTGGAGGATCTTCGACAGGACGTCGAGACCGGCGACCACCGAGTACGCACCGATGGGTACGTCGGTGAGCGGCGGATGGAACGGTTTTCCTGCGAACCCCCGCAGCCCTTTGAACTTCCGGCCCGTCAGCGTCAACGACGGACGGAACGAGAACCTCCGCATGGCACCCCTCCCTCTATCGGACACCGGTTGCGACGTAGAGCGTGCGAGCGGTTGATCTCAAGCCGGCGTCAGGTCGGCGCCATTCTCTCCCACAAGGGGCAGATTGAATGCAAACGTCGAGCCGCGGCCCGGCTCGCTCTCGATATCGAGGCGCTCGCCGTGAAGCCCGACGACCTGCTGGGCGAACGCCAATCCCAGTCCCGCGCCCCGCGTGCGACGGGCGGCGACGTTGCTGCCCCGGTAGAAGCGCTCGCCGAGGTGCTCGAGGTCAGCCGGCGCGATCCCCGGTCCGTCGTCACTGACTGCGACCCGGGCCTCGCCGGTGCCGTTCACCGCCGACGCCTCTACCGTGATTCGGGCGTCGTCGAGCGTGTGCTTGGCGGCGTTGGACAAGAGGTTGTCGAGGACGCGTTCGATGAGCCTCGGGTCGGCTGTGACGTACAGCCCATCCTGCACGACGACCTCGAGGCGGCGGCCGCCGAACAGCGAGGCCAGGCGGTCGACGGAGCGCCGAACGAGCTCGCCGAGGTCGAACGGCTCAGGTCGAACCTCGAGGCGCCCGGCCTCGAGCTGGGAGAAATCGAGGAGGGTGTCGATCGTCCCGGCCAGGACGTCGGCGTTGCGGTTCACGCGGCTCAGCAGCTCACTGCGCATCTCGTCGGGCAGGTTCGTCCACCGGTTGGCGAGGGTCTTGCCCATGCCCTGGATGACAGTGAGCGGGGTACGCAGCTCATGGGACACGGTGGCGATGAACTCGCGCTTCATGTTGTCGAGCTCGGCCAGCCGGCTCACGGCCAGGCGCTCGTGCTCGTAGCGCCGGACGTTCGCCAGCGATCCTTCGGCCTGGCGGGCGAGGAGCTGGAAGGCCTCGAGCTCCTCCGGCGAGATCACTCGCTGCGCGCGACTGCCACCGACGAGAACCGCGGCGAGCTCGTCGCCGTCGCCCCAGATCGGCGTCGCCGCCACCGCTCGGAACCCGAGGTCCCGCAGCTGCGGAACGGCGCGAGGGTCGGCGGCGTAATCGTTCACGACGATCGTCGCGCCCGCTTGGCGGACCAGCGCGGGCATGCCCATCGTGGCCGGGTGAAGGCCGCGTTCGTATCGCTCCGGCAGCCCCCTTCCGTGGACGACGCGGTAACTGGTGCCGCCGTCCTCGAACAAGCAGAGGTTGGCGACGTCGAACCCGAGCTCGATGACGGCGTCGACGACATGGCCGAGGACCTCGTCGGGGTCGAGCGCGTTGATGCTGCTCGCGGCGCCAGCGACCGTCGCCAGGAGCTTCGCCCGTCGCTGGGACTCCGAGCGGGCCGCTGCCAGCGCGTGCATCTGCTGTAGCAGCTCGCCGGACAGGAACGAGCCGAGAAACGCCACGACGGCGAGCCCGGCGAACTGGACGACCAGCACGCCGCTCCCCGGACTTTCGCCGGTGAGGGCGAGCATCGTCAGCCAGGCTGCGAATGTGAACACCAGCAGGGCCACCTGCCCCAGCCGCGGGTACGAGCTGACGAAGAACAGCGTCGTGGCGAAGTACAGGAGCACGACTGGCGATCGTCCGCCACCACTCGCCGCCGCGGCAATGGCGATCAGCACGATGTCGAGCCCCGACCAGACGTAGAAGGCGTAGTCGCCGGCCGGCGACGCCAGGAGCCGGTCCCATGGAAGGAGGGCGACGACGGCGACGCCGACGACGGCAACAGCCACGATCGCCGCGTACGGCCCACCGTCGATGTCGGGTCCCCCGCCGACGAAGGGAAACACGGCCAAGGCCACGACGGCGAGAACCGTCGCCAGCACGCCGATGGGCACGGCGCGGACCCGGAAGGTCGTCACGAGGTCGGGAGATCGGTCGATACGCACGCGTCAGGCACCGCAGAGCCGGGGTTTGGTCCGGCCCGCGGATCGGAGTCAGCCGCCCGGCAACACGACCAGGTCGGAGGGCCGGAGGTGCTCGCCGTCCTCGAAGGTGAGCACCGTTCCGTTCTCGGGATGCGGCGTGACGTGGATCGACAGGAACTGGTCGAGGGAGTCGAACACGCTGATCGAGCCCCGTGGCGGCGGCGTCAGCCAGTGGATCACGCACACGCCCGTCGAGAACAGCACGCCCTCGAGGACGTGGCCCGTCCCCGAGACGCCTGAGACATCGTGCTCCCGCCGCATGGTGAAGCGGCGCATGCCCGACGGTGCTCTGTCGACCACGGAATTCCCCCTGGACAGCGTGGCCCCATTTTGGCTTGTCACTACGGACTGTGCTCGGCAGGCCGCAGTCGGTAGATGGCGGTGTGCCGTACGGACATGACCGGTCTGGCGCCGTCGGCCACGAGAAGCACGTCGAGGTCGACGAGGTGGTTGCCCCGTCGCTCGCTCAGCCCGGCGACCCGGCCGCGCGCCGACAGGCGTTCTCCATCGTGGAGGAGCGAGTGGTTCTGTACGGCGCTGGCCGTGTGGATCCACGGTCCGAGGGCGACGTTCGACGCCAGGATCGTGTTGGCGAACGACAGCAGCCACACGGGGTGGGCCACAGCGAGGTCGCCATAGAGCGGGAGGGCGTCGCCGACCAGCGCCAGCGTCTCGTCCGTCCTGCTGGCGTGGAACCCGGCTTCGAGCGAACCGAGCACGTCGACGCCTGACAACGCTTCGGGCGTCGCCTCGAGGCGCGTCGCCGGCAAGGCGCCCTCGGGAGCGTCGCCGAGCGCTGGCGGTACCGGGGGATCCTTCGGCAGGCGAGCGGTGCCGACCGCGCACACCTCGCCGGCGCTGTTGCGGGCCTCGAGCTCGGCGCTCAGCTCGCCGTCGGTCGCCTCGGGGAGCACCTTGCCCGTCACCGACACGTCGTCGTCCTCGTAGATCGGCTTCCGGAAGCGGGCCGAGAGCGCACCATGCTCGAGCCACGCCTCGCCCCACGCGTCGACGATCGGTGTCGTCAGGTAGCCGAACACGGTGATGCCGGGCACCAGCCCGCCCGAAAAGCCATAGCGGCGGGCGACGGCATCGTCGTGGATCTTGTTGTCCGACGCGGTCGCGGCGTTGTGCGCCCGTACGTGGTGGGACAGCACCTGGTCAGCGGCGGCCACCGCGTCAGTCTGGCGGGGAAATTGTCAGGAAGCGAGAAGTTCGGCGGTGCTCGCCAGTTCGGTTCGGAGGCTCTCCGCCTCGCGCTCGAAGCGGTCGGCGTCCTGCTGCCGACCCTGCACCACTGCTCGCTGGCATCGCTCCTCGAGTTCCACAATCTGGAGCTCGAGACCGACGGCGTGGTCTTCCAGACGGGGATCGATCATGACTACGCGCTTACCCCAGACGCCGTACCTCAAACGTCGGGGACGGCGCGGCGGCTCCGGCGACTGACGCGAGCCAATTCCTCGGCGGACTCCAGAGCGTTGTGCACGGCGTCGTCGAGTGACTGGCGGGTCGTCCCGATCCGCTCCCCCGCGTCCGCCCGCGCCGTGGCGATGGCCCCGCTGGCCTTCGTCCAATAGGCGCGAAACATCCCGAAGTCGAAGTTCCCGTCCTTGACCCGGCTCGCCAGTCGGTGCTTTCGCGTCGGCCGCTTGAGGTCGTGGACGAGCCCCACCACGTTGAGGCCCCGGAGGACGTAGTACGACGTGTCGATCTCCCACCAGTAGAACCCCTGGCGGGCCGACGAAGGGCGGTAGTGGTGGTTGTTGTGCCACCCCTCGCCGCCCGTATACAGGGCGATGAGCAGAGAGTTGCGGCTGGTATCGGAGGTGGCGTAGCGCCGCCGACCAAAGACGTGTGCCAGCGAGTTCACGGTGAACGTGGCGTGCCACAGCAGCACCGTCGACCAGAAGAAGCCGACGATCAGGCCCGCCCAGCCCGCATAGAGATAGCAGCCGATGGCGAGCACCCACGGCCCGACCAGGTTGTACTTGTCGACGAGGCGCAGCTCGGGATAGCGGGCGAAGTCGGCGATCTTCTCGTCGTAGTCGACCGTGCCGAAGCGGTCGCACAGGATCCAGACCACGTGGCTCCACCAGAAGCCCTTCAGCGGCGAATGCGTGTCCTGCTCAGTATCCGAGAACCGGTGGTGGTCACGGTGGTTGCCGGCCCACCACAGCGGACCCTTCTGGGCAGCCGTTGTGCCGCCGAGCGCCATCAGAAACTGCATGGGTCTGCCCATGCGGTAGCTGCGGTGGGCGAAGTAGCGGTGGTAGCCGGCGGTGATGAAGAACATGCGCACCGCGTAGAGGACCCCGCACAGGACGAGAGCCCGGAGCGGGACGCCGGTGAACACGGCGGCGACGCAAACGAGGTGGACGAGGAAGAAGGGAATCGACGTCACCCAGTTGAGGCGCTCGTCCGGGCGCCGGACATCGGGGATGGCCATTCGGCCACGCTAGCGGCCCGCGCACCTCCCTACCTACCGGTAGGGAGGTGGCAGTCGTCACGTACGCGGACGGCTACCTCCGGGAGCGCAGTTCCTCGAACTTCCTCTCCCAGTCGAGGTGGCGCTTCTTGGCATCGCCGACGTAGGGGGACTTGGAGATGACCCTGATGACGAACTCGTTGAGCTGCTTGATCGGGGCTTTCAGGGGCCGGACGACGTCCATGAAGAGCACGACACGGATGCCGTCGCTGTCGTTCCACGCCTCGTGGTTGTAGGAGTCGTCGAACAGCAGGCTGCGGCCCTCGTCCCAGTGGCGGAACTCGTCGCCGACGCGAATCCGGCACGCTTCCTGCGGCTCGGGAATCATCAGCGCCAGGTGGTAGCGCAGGACCCCCCTGTACGGGCCCCGGTGGTCCGGAATGTGCTTGCGCGGCGAGAGGATCGAGAAGAAGGCGGTGGTCATTCCCGGGATCTGCTCGAGCAGCTCCGTCGTGTCGGGACACCGGGCGCAGTTCGCATCCGACTTGAAGCCGTAGCCGAAGAAGAAAAAGGTCTTCCACCGGTCGTCGTCGGTGATCGACTCCTGGTCGGTAGAGATGTCCTGGAAGTTCGGCAGCTCGTCGCAGTACGTCAGGACGTCGTCGAGCTCCCGCCTGATCGTCTTCCAGTTCTCCTCGAGCGTGCGGACCCACGGGAACGTGGAGGGATCGAGAAACGGCGTCGTCGGCACCAGCGACGCACGCACGATCAGTCGCTCGAGCAGTTGCAGCACGCGGGCGCCCAGCTCGTTGAGGACGTCGATGACGCGGTCTCTCATCCCACCCTCCCGGAGGCGCTACGACACGAGCTTGGCGTCGAGGTTGATGTCGACGGCGGCGAGCGCCTTGGAAACGGGGCAGTTCTTCTTGGCCGTCTCGGCCTGCTCGTCGAAAGCGGCCTGGTCGATGCCGGGGACCTCCGCCTCGGTCCGCAGGTCGACCCTGGTGATCCCGAAGCCTGCGTCGGTCTTCTCGAGGTGCACGCTGGCGGTCGTTTCGACGCGCGTCGGCGTGAAGCCGGCCTTGGCCAGGCCGTTCGAGAGCGCCATCGAGAAGCAGCCGGCATGGGCGGCAGCGATCAGCTCTTCGGGATTCGTCCCGGCGCCTTCCTCGAAGCGCGAGCTGAACGAGTACTGACCCTCGAACGCACCCCCGCCGAAGCGCATGGTTCCCTTGCCGTTGGGCAGGTCACCCTCCCAGCGAGCCTCAGCGTTCCGTACCGGCATGCGACCTCCTCAGTGACGTGTCCGTCCGGAAACTACCGGTGACCGGCGCTCAACGCGGGCGGACGAAGCCGGCGAGCATCTGGCCGACTTCGATCTCTGCCGTCCCGGTGGTGACCACGGGGTCGCCTTCGGCGAAGGCGCGGATCTCGTCCTCGTCGTCGGCCTCGACGACGCCGAGGCCCCATGATCCGGTGCTGTCGAGCACCGGACCGAACACAACCATCCGCCCGTTCTCGACGAGCGGCTGCCAGTAGGCCGCGTGCCGGCCCATCACCTCCCTCTCCTCTGCGGTCATGTCGAGGGCAAAGGTCGGTCGCGGTGCCTTGAGCCGGAAGACGAACGTCGTCACGGATCGAAAATCTACGACGCCAAGGAGATGATCCCGACGGCCGCTGCCGCGAAGCTGACAACCAGGTTGATCAGCATGAAGCCGATCGCCGTGGAGATCTCGCCTTCTTCGGTCAGACGGACGCCCTCCCACGATGCTGTGCTCCACGTCGTGAGTCCGCCGCAGAAGCCGGTGCCGACGACGGTCTTGGTCGTACGGCCACCGGTGTGGGTCAACACGTACCCGGCGAGGAAGCCGAGGATCAGCGAGCCGATGACATTCACGGCGAGCGTGCCGAACGGAAAGCTGCTGTCCGTGCGGTCGTGCACGGCGCCGTCGAGCAGGTAGCGGGCGACGGCGCCGACGGCGCCGGCAACACCGACAGCGACCGCGAGCATCACGGAAGCCGCGGCC
>JAFASB010000558.1 GCA_019244985.1 Acidimicrobiia bacterium
CCGAACGGCATGAGGGCGTTCGCTGCGCGCGTCAGCAGCGACTGGCACGTCGGCGGCATGTGGTTGAGGGCGAGCTTCATCTCCCGCAGGGCCTGCTTGGACTTTGGCAGGGCGTCGTGCGTGGTCAGCCCGTGCGGATCGCTCAGCGTGATGTTGTGGGCGCGCTGCAGGTGCGTCTGCGCGGCCGGTACGAGGATGTCCTCCCGCCCACCGACCGAGGTCACCCACACGTCGTTGGGTAACGGGTGGTCGTTGAGGTAGCCGACGAGGCCCGACGTCTCGGACATCTCCGAGATCGAGGCCGCTCGAGGGTCGTCCTGGTTCGGCGCGATGACGTGGACAGCGCGCAGGTCGAAATCGGCCACCGGATTGCGGCGCAGCATCGCCGCCGCTGTCGCCCCGTCCGTGCCCTGGTGGGGCGAGCCGACGGTGACGATGGCGCCGAGCTGGGGAAGCAACGGGCTGGTTCGGTCGTACCCGGGCGCCAATGCAGCTCGGGTGACGAGCCCGCCCTGGGAGTGGGCGAGGATGTCGACGGTCACGCCCGGGTGCTCGTGCTGGATCCGTTCGAGCAGCTGACGCAGTCGGGCACCCGAGAGGCGGATGTCCTGTTCGGTATCGGACTTGCCGTAGGGGTTCTCGTCGATCGTCCCGCCCCGGTAGCTGAAGCGGTAGACGGAGTCGTCCCCCAGCGCACCGGTGTCGACGGCGAAGATCGCTGCGCCCTTCGTCGGCTCGCTCGGGTTTCCCTCGGAACCCAGGCCGCCGACGAGTACGAGGATGTGGCCGTCGACGTTTGGGGGGTCGACCGCAGAAGGCGTGCAGTCGCCCTGGTCGAAGCCCGAGACGGCGGCCTCGGCCAGTTGAAAGGTCTGCACGCAGTCGGCGGCCATCGTCCGGAGCGAGTCGAGCCCGGCCATGGCCTGCCCACCGACGGCGTCGACGGCGGCACCCGTGACCCGTCCGCCCGCGTCCGCCGTCTCGCCCGCGGCCCAGTCGACGGCGTCGGCACCCACGCCCGCGACGTCGCCGGCCGCGCCGACCATCTTGCTGCCGAGTCCGACCAGCGAGCCGAGGAGACCGGACCGTTCTCGTGCCTCGCTCAGAGGCAGGCGCTCGCTGTCGGGCACCAGGTGCACCCGTGGAGGACCGGTGCTGAACAGCAACGCGGGGTCGACGTAGGCGTCACCCGCTCGCGCGCCGAAGTGGAATGGCTGGGCGCCCGTGGTCCCGAGCACCTGGCCCTGACGCACGGCGTCGCCGCGCTGGACGCGGATCGACGAGAGGAACGAGTAACTCGTGCGGATGCCGTCACCGTGGAGGACGACGACGTGAAGCGTGCCGCCGACCTGGCCGGCGAAGACGACCTCGCCGTCGGCGGCCGCGCGCACGTCGGTGCCCGGGGCCGTTGCGTAGTCGATGCCGCGGTTGCCGGGTCCGTACGGCGTCGACGGCGGTCGGAAGGGGTCGGCGACAGGCGCGCTGACCGGTGGCTGGTAGCCACCGGTGGACGCAGCCGCCGCGGCGGGCGCGGCGCGCGTCACAGCGACGACGAGCAGGGCGGCGACGCCGAGTGCCAGCACGGCAACTCGCATAGGAGTCCCCCACGGTCAGAACGACTGCAGCGGGGGAAGCGCCGGCGATGAACTTACAGCGCGGGGTGTGACAGGAACTAGAGGGAAATCAAGCCAGTTCGCGCTCGGGCTCGGCGAGCTTCGAGCGCAGCTGCAGCACGGCCTTGGTGTGGATCTGGCAGACCCGGCTCTCCGTGACGCCCAGCACCTCGCCGATCTCCCCAAGCGTCAGACCCTCGTAGTAGTAGAGGGTGAGGACGATCTTCTCACGCTCGGGCATGCGGTTGATCGAGTCGGCGAGGATCTGCTTCATCTCCTCGACCTCGAAGGCGGCGACCGGTCCCTCGCCCTTGTCGGGGATGGTCTCGCCGAGCGTCGTGGACTCCCCGCGCTCGCCGCCGACGGCGAGCATCTCGTCGAGGGCGACGAGGCCGACGAAGGAGATCTGGTTGAAGATCGTGTGCAGCTCGTTCTCGCTGAGACCCATCTCGCCGGCAACTTCGGCGTCCGTGGGCGTGCGGTGGAGCTCGTTCTCGAGCTTGGCGTACGCCTTCTCGACCGTGCGGGCCTTCGCTCGGACCGAGCGAGGTACCCAGTCGATGGCGCGCAGTTCGTCGATGATCGAACCTTTGATGCGGGCGATGGCGTACGTCTCGAACTTGATGCCGCGGTCGGTGTCGAACTTGTCGATGGCGTCGATCAGCCCGAAGATCCCATAGCTGACCAGATCGGCCTGTTCGATGTTCTGGGGCAGGCCCGCGGAGACGCGGCCGGCGACGTACTTCACGAGCGGCGAGTAGTGCACGATCAGGCGATCGCGAGCGTTGCGCGACTGCGAACGCTTGTACTCGGTCCAGAGCTCTTCGATGGCTGCTGCGTCGCTGTCGTCCACGATCGGTTTATGCCCTGGGATGGGAGGACTGATGTACCGCCCGCAGTCGCTCCTTGCTCACATGAGTGTACAGCTGGGTGGTCGCAAGATCGCCGTGACCGAGAAGTTCCTGCACGGCCCGTAGGTCGGCACCTCCGTCGAGCAGGTGGGTGGCGTAGGTGTGACGCAGCGCGTGGGGATGGGTCGGGCTCACGGCGCGACGGTCGAGAATGCGCCGGACGTCCCTCGAGGACAACCGCTTCCCCCGCTTGTTGAGGAACAGGGCATCGGTGGGTGAATCGGGGGTTGCCATCGCCGGTCGCCCGTGGGAGAGCCACGCCCGCACGGCGTCGACCGACGGCTCGCTCATCGGTACCTGGCGCTGCTTGGAGCCCTTGCCCCAGACGACCACCAGCCGCTTGGCGAGGTCGAGGTCGCCCGGCCGCAGCCCGCAGAGCTCGCCGACGCGCAGCCCGCTGCCGTAGAGCAGCTCGACGACAGCCTGGTCGCGCACGGCGGTGGCTTCGTCGTCGTCCGTTGGCGGCTGGAGGAGGTGCTCGAGGTCGTTGCGGCGGACCACGGTGGGCAGCCGGCCCTCGCCCTTCGGCGACGAGAGCCCGCGCGAGGGATCGGCCCCTATCGCGCCAGTGCGGTGCAGCCAACCGAAGTAGCGGCGTAGCGCGGACGCGCGGCGGGCGGCCGTACGGCGGCTGAGCCCGGACGTGCCGACGTACGCGAGATAGCGGCGCAGGTGCATACGGTCGACCGCGCCGGGGTCGGTGAGGCCACCGCGCTCAGCCCACGCGAAGAACGCGTCGAGGTCTCGGCGGTAGGCGGCCACCGTGTTGGCGGATGCCGCCGTCAGCGAGCGCAGGAACTCGTCCTGCTGCCAGGACACGCCGCAACGCTAACGGGTCGACCGACCTCAGCGAGTGACCGACAGCTCGTAGGGCCCCCACGCGATGGCAGTGATGCGGTATCCGCCCGCGACGGCCGTGATCCGCGCGCCACTGACGTTGATGCCGTTCAGGACCGGCGGGCCGGTGAGCCCGTCGGCCGCCGGGACCCAGATGTCGACGACGCCGCGCCGACGGGTGGTGCCGGCAAGGTGCATCGCCCCGGTGGCCGGGTCGCTGGCAAGGGACGAGATCGTTCCGGGCGCCGCACGCGGATAGGCGCGCCCGAGGATGCGCTGGAACGACGCGGCGATGCCGACCGGGCTGTCGGACGGACACGCCAACCGGACGAGGCTGTCGGTCTGCGCGGGCGGGTGGCCCCCGGGCGTCCCAAGACTGTGGGGGTCGCCACACGCCTGCTTCCACTGCCACCACGTTCCCCCCACGAGGTGGGCGTCCTCCTGCGATGCGTACGCCGAGACCTTCGCAGCGTTGTCATCGGGCGCACTGCCGAACCACCCCCACTCCCCCGACCAGAATGTCGTCGCGTACCGCTGCGCCTCCCGCCGGGCTTCGTCGAACTCGGCGGGGATGGTGAACACGTCGGCGCCGAGAGCATGGTCAGCGGTGATCGATTCCGCGTAGAGGTGTGGCGCAAAGACAACATTGCGATCGGCGGTGAACGCGGGTGCGGGCGACACGCCGACCGGTGCCGCCGACCACGTGTCCATCGGCTCGAGGAATGCGATGTGCGCAAAGCCGTGCCGCGCTGAGCGTTCCGCTTCGCGGATGGTGTCGATCGCGCGCGCGTAGTACCGCCCGAGCAATACGAGGTCGGTAACGCCCGGGGTGACGCCAGGGTGGGGCTCGTTGAGGAGGTCGTAGCCGGCGACGGCGGGGTTGGCCGCGAAGGTGCGCGCCAACAGGCCCCACGTCTTCACCAGCTCGCTCTGGATGCCGTCGCGGTCGGCCCAGAAGCTGGCGAAGCCATCGGCAACGGCGGGAGAGAACTCGCGCTGCTGCTCTCGACACGTGGTCACTCCGTCGGTGATCGTCGCCCACTGCGGGGCGCCGTCCCAGCCGATGGCGGCCTGCAGCCCGGACGGACACGTCGCGCCCGCCGGCGTAGCGATGTACTTGCCCCACGCGTCTTGATGCATGTCGAGCACGACGTACAGCCCATGACTGGACGCCCACCCCACCGCCTGACGCACCCGCGACAAGTACGCGGTGTCGAAGACGCCGCGGCGGGGCTCGAGAAGCGACCAGTGGACGATGAGGCGCACATTGTCGAACCCCACAGCCGCCATCTGGGCGAAGTCGTCCTCGGTGAGGGGCACCGTCGACGGAAGCGCTGGGTCGGCCTGGTAGTAGTCGCCCAGCTGGTTGGAGTTCACGCCGCGGAGGAGGACCTGGCGTCGCTGGGCGTCCTCGATGCGTGCCGCCGGGCCGCGCACGACGTGCAACGGAGAGAGCCCAGCCCCCGACGACCGCGAGGGCGCGCCATGCGCGGCGACGG
>JAFASB010000027.1 GCA_019244985.1 Acidimicrobiia bacterium
TTTCACCGGAGCTCATCCTCTACAGCGGCGACGCGGAGATGGTGATCTGCCGCACCGTCGGGGGCGGCGACATCGCCTTCCTGGCCGACCACGCTCCGTTCCTGGGCGCCCTCGACGACGCCGTCGTGCGCATCCGCAAGACCGACGGATCGTGGGAGTCGGCGGCCGTGCACGGCGGCTTCGTGCACGTCCGGGACAACTCGGTGATTCTGCTCTCGGACCTGGCCGAGCTGGCCAGCCAGATCGACTTCGAGCGGGCGCGCCGCGACCGCGAGGAGCTCGAGCGCAAGGTCATGGACAACGACGACGCCGCCGCCGAGGCTCGCCTCCGTCGGGTCCACGTGCGCCTGTCGCTCGAAGCCGCCGTCTAACGGGACCCCTTCGGACCTTCCTTCTTTCTTTCTGGCGGTCCTAGGCGTCATATAGCGCCACCTACGACCGCCAGAACGGTTGGCTCAGACGGAGAAAACCTCCCTAGGCGCCGTCGTGCGGGCGCTACGGTGCGCGCGTGACGGATGGGGACGTCGCGACGCGCGGATTGCTGTTCACGGACGTCGAGGGCTCGACTGAGCACCTCCGTTCGCTCGGCGCGGCCTACGCCGACGTGCTCGGGCGCCACAACGAGATACTCCGCGCCGCCGTCGCCGCCGAAGACGGCGTCGAGATCGGTTCGGAGGGCGACAGCCTCGCTGTCGTGCTGCCGTCGGTGGCGGGCGCGGTGCGGGCGGCCGTGGCGGCACAACGAGGTCTCGCCGCCGAACCGTGGCCGGAGCGGCCGTGGCTCGTGCGGATGGCGATACACGCCGGGGCGGTGGCGATCGACCACGGAAGGGCGACGGGGATCGCACTGCACGAAGCGGCGCGCCTGCGGAGCGTCGCCCACGGCGGGCAGGTTGTCGTCTCCGAGCAGGCGCGCCGGGCCATCGACGAAGCGATGCCAGCCGACATCACGCTCGTCGACCTCGGCCGCTACATGGTGCGTGACTTCGACGCCCGGGTGCGGCTGCATCAGGTGGCGGCGCCGGGGCTCGGTTCGACTTTCCCGCCGCCCCGTACGCGCCGTCCGCACGACCTGCCGGCCGATCCGACGTCGTTCATCGGCAGGGACGAAGAGGTGGTCGCCATCGAGAAGCTGGTGGCGGAATCGCAGCTCGTCACGATCGCCGGGCCGGGCGGCAGCGGCAAGACCCGCCTCGCGTATGCGGTGGCGAAGCGCTCGTCGCGGGAGGCGGTCGCGGCGGTCGAGCTTGCGGGGGTCCGCGACCGATCGCAAGTCGCGGCGACGATGTTGGCCGCGACCGGCGCGGTCGATGCCATGGAGCTGCGCGAACGCGATCTGCTTCTTGTGCTCGACAACTGCGAACACGTGCTCGACCCCGTGGCTGAGGTCGTCGCATCGCTCGCAGGTGGCGACGTCACCGTTCTCGCCACGAGCCGAGAGGCGCTGCGCATCCGCGGCGAGTCGGTATTCACGATCCCCGCTCTCGCAGAGGACCAGGCGGTCGCGTTGTTCCGAGACCGGGCGGGGGTACCTGTCGACGACGAGCACGCGAGCGCCATCTGCGAGCGCCTCGCGTGGATGCCGCTCGCCATCGAGCTGGCGGCAGCACGCGCCCGGTCGATGCCGCTGACTCAGCTGGTCACCAGACTCGACGACCAGCTGTCGATCCTGACCAGGGGCGCGCGTGACGTGCCCCGCCACGCAACGCTGCGGGCGACGATCGACTGGAGTCACGACCTCCTCACCGACGGCGAACGCGTCCTGTTCAGGAGACTGTCGGTGTTCGCAGGCGGCTTTGTGCTCGACGCCGCAGAGACACTCGGCGAAGGCGATGTGGTCGACGCCCTCGAGGGGCTGGTGTCGAAGTCGCTCGTCGAGCTGGACCCCGTCACCGACCGATATCGCATGCTCGAGCCGGTGCGGCAATACGCGGCGGAGCGGCTGCGGGAACTTGGCGAGGACGCCGAGATCCACGGCCGGCACGTGCGCTGGGTTCGGCGCTTGAGCCAAGACGTTGGCATACGCGTTTTTCTCGATTCGGCTGCCGTTCGCGAGCTCCTCGGTCCAGAACGCGACAACATCGCGGCGGCCATCGCCTGGTCGCTCGAGCACGACGACCTCCACGCCGCAGCTGAGATCGTGATCGCCATGGCGTGGTACTGGGAGGTCAGCCGTCGCGGCGATGCTCTTCCCGTCCTCGATCGGTTGCTGGAGCGCCTCGATGATCTGACCCCGCTCGACCGCGGAGAAGTGCTGCGCTCGGCCGGCATGATCCACAACGACACATTCGAGGATCCACGACCGCTCGAGTGGCTTCTTGAGGCTGAAGCCATCCTCGTCGACGAGGGCCGGGAAGGTGAGCTGGCGGCGACCAGGTTCTGGCTCGGCCGCGGGGCGGCGATCCGCGACCGCCTCGACATCGCAGAACCGGCGCTGCGCGCCGCCGCGGAGGCTTTCGACCGACTCGGCAATGTGTTCGGCTGGGGTTG
>JAFASB010000039.1 GCA_019244985.1 Acidimicrobiia bacterium
GCGCTCCTGCTTTCGCTGGTGCTCCTGCGAGCGCCGCGGGGCTGGGTTCGCCGACGGCTGGCCCGCAGCCTGCAGACGGTGATCATCCACGTCCGCCACGGCGCCAACCCGAGCGCCGTGGTGTCAGCCCTGCACGACATCGACGGATGCGAGGTGCGCTCCCTGTCGATACGGCGCGGCGACGAATGGGTCACGATAGAGGCCGAGCTGAAGGGCGACCCGGCGTGCGATCTCGAGGCGTCGCTCGCCGACATCTCGGATCGAGACGACGTCACCGGCCTCGACCTCGCCTAACTGTCGATGAACCAGCCAGACTGTGCAGCAGGCTGTTGTAGTAGGAGGGGATTGTGAACCAGTTCGAGCGTTTCCGGGTTGCCTTCTCGGGCGACGTGACTCTCGCGGATCTCTTCGACCGACTGGGATCGGCGAACGGGGATGCGCCGCTCGTCGAGGAGGCTGACACCGGCCTCAAGCTGACGTTCGCCGAGGCAGCCGAACGCGTCGCCCGCATGTCGGGGGGGATCCGGGCCAAGATCAACGAAGGCGATCCCGTCGTCGTCAACGCCCCGAACGGCTACGAGTTCTTCCTCATCTGTCTTGCCATCATCCGGGCCGGCGGCGTCGCCGTGCCGGTCAACCCGCAGATGCGCGACGAGGAGATTGAGTACGTCAAGAATGACTCGGGCGCGAGTCTCACCATCCAGTCCGCCGACGAAGTGATGGGAGATCCGGTCGAGCCCGCCGAGGCGACGCCCGACGAGGTCGCCGGCATCTTCTACACGTCTGGTACGACGGGCAAGCCGAAGGGCGCCAAGCTGAGCCACAAGGCGCTGCTGGGGTCGGGGGTCATGATGGCCGCCTACCCGGCGAGCCTTCGCCGCGACGAATGCGTCTCGGGCATGCCGGTGGCGCACATCGCCGGGTTCAGCCTCATGCTGATGCTGGCGTGCGGCGGCATCCCGGTGTTCATGCTCCCGAAGTTCCGCCCCGACAGGGCGCTCGACGCCATCGAGGAGCGGCGGGCGACGATGTTCATCGGCGTGCCCGCGATGTACCGGATGATGGTCGAGGCGGGCGCCGAGGAGCGCGACCTGCGCTCGGTGCGGCTTTGGGCGTCGGGTGCGGACGTGATGCCGGAGGACCTCATCCGCAAGTTCAAGAAGATGGGGGCCATCGCCACCCTTCCCCTCGTCGGTGCGTCCGTCGGCGAAGCCGCCTTCGTCGACGGATACGGCATGGTCGAGCTCGGCGGTGGCGTCGCCGTTCGTTTCTCGCTCCCAATGATGAACGTGCCGTTCGCCAGCAACGTCGTCTCGCCGCTTCCCGGGTACAAGCTCCGGGTCATCGACGACGAGACCGGTGAGGACGTCCGGATCGGTCAGGTCGGCGAGCTGGTCGTGAAGGGCCCCGGCGTGATGAAGGGGTACCACGGCAAAGAGGACGCCACAAAAGAAGCGATTACAGAGGACGGTTGGTTGCGGACCGGTGACCTGGCGCGCAAGGGACCGCTGGGACTGGTGCAGTTCGCCGGGCGCAAGAAGCACGTCATCAAGCACGGCGGCTATTCGGTGTTCGCCGTCGAGGTCGAGCGCTCTCTCGAGGAAAACCCCGCAGTCGCGGAGGCGGCGGTCATCGGCCTCCCCGACGAGCGCAAGGGCGAGATCCCCGTCGCCGTCGTCCGGTTGAAGAACGGCGGGGGCACCTCCGAGAAGGAGCTCGTCGAGTGGGCTCGCGAGCACATGGCCGACTACAAGTCGCCGCGTCAGATCAAGATCGTCGACGAGCTGCCTCGCACCGGCACCGAGAAGGTTCAGAAGGACGTGCTGCTGAAGCTTTTCGAGAGCGAGGAGAAGGAGTAGCTACCCCTACCGCGCCGGCAGGTCCGCGATCCGGCAGGGGATGTCGAGGTTCTCGTCGAGATGATGGCTGGCGCAGATGCGGTGATAGCCGTCGGCAACGACGAGCGGACGCGTGGCGTTGATGCCGGCCCGTACGAGGAGGACCGGCGACAGTCGAGTCCCGGTCTCGGCCTTTTTCATGTCCTTGGCGACGTGCGAGTTGTCTGACGACAAGAGCTGAAGCGAACTGGCCCGAAGGATGTCTTTGGCCTTGCGGTGGCTGATCGGCGCTTTCCGTAGCTGGGCCACGATGCCTCTCGCCTCCTTCTCCGAGATCATCAGCGTGAGGTAGTCATACGCCGCCGGGTAGTCGTGCTCCTCGGGCTCGGTCTTCCAGAGGCCGTTTCCGGGGTTGGCCTTCTTCTTCTTGGTCATCGTCTTCGCCACCGGTTCCCCCTCGACGCGATGCCTTCGTTCGGCCCGTAGTTTGGCCCGCGGTGCGGCGCTGCGCCTCGAACATCCGTTAGGCCGCCCTTTTCGGAGGGGGTCGCTCTTTGCCCTTGGCGTTCTTCGGATGCCGCGGGTGGTCTGGTGGGACGAAGGCCCCGCTTGCCGACGCCTTCGACCAGCCCCCAACCCTCGTAGGTCTTCTTGTCGTGGTGGTGGCAGTAGTAGCCGGCGAGACCGTCGAAGGGTGAACGCCGAGTGTTTGCTAACTCGCTGGTGCCACGGCCCGCTGAGTGAGCAAACACTCCGGATGCAGTTGCGAGACATCTGTGCCACGCCTTGCGCCATCGTTAGCGTGACGGGCTTCTCCTTCCCCTCGGCGCCGTGCATGTTGCCGATCTCCGACGGCAGCAGGAACAGGTTGACGAAGTTGAGGAAAATGTCGATCACCAGCCCGACCACGGGGCCCGCCCTGTCCGGTGTGCTCCTTGAGCTCCCCGAAGACCTGGTAGGTCCAGTAGAGCGTGTAGATGCCGAGGGTGATGATCGAAAAGACGATCACCGCGCCCGGATTCCAGGACAGGCGAGCGCGTTACGCCGCGTTAGCTGATCGGCTGGTGGAGGTCGACGACGAGGTCGCCGCTCTTCTCGATGAATGTGTGGTAGCGGACCAGGCCTGTGCCGTCCGCTGGGAAGTCGTGGCCGCTGCACGGGTCGTGGAAGACCTTGGTCGACGCCACCCACTTGACCGTGCAGCTCTTGGACTCTCCGGGCGGGTGCACCTCGACTGCCACCCACTGGTTCCGGGCGAGCTCGTTGACGTAGATGTCGCGCCCCTTCTCGAGAGGGTCGGCGAACAGCAGGGGCCCGTTGCGCTCGACGATCTTCGCCTGGTTCTTGGCCTTGCCCAGGTGGAAGAGGTTCGAGCCGAGCTTGCTCTTGGCCTTGCCCGAACCCACGAGCGAAATGACGCCGGCGAAGATCACGATGGCGACGACCACCCCGGCGGCGGCGCTGAGGATCACCATTCGTCCCCGGTTCGGGTTGTCGCGTCGAAAACTCATCTGACCCATCTCATCGTGGCTCGGTCGACGCGTCGGTCGCGGTCGCCGGGCCGCGCCTCGTTGAACGCCATGACGACGGCGACGCGCATGCCGGCAGGGTCGGGCTCGGCAACGACACTGTCGACGATCCCGAGCTGCAGGAGGTCGGCGCTCGTCAACTTGAGGCGGGCCGCCAGCTCCGGCGCCTTGCCCGTATCGCGTTCGAGAATCGCGGCCGCGCCTTCGGGGGCGATGACCGAGAAGATGGCGTGTTCCTGGATCAGCAGGCGGTCGGCGTGGCCGAGCGCCAGCGCGCCGCCGCTGCCACCCTCGCCGACGCACACGCTCACGCTCGTCGTCGGCAGCTCGGCCATCGCCGAGAACGCGCGGGCGATCTCGCCGGCGACGCCGTCGGCCTCCGCCGCAGCGCTGGGATCGGCGCCCGGGGTGTCGACCAAGGTGAGGAGCGGCAGGGACAGGCGGCCGGCCAAAGCGATGGCGCGCCGGGCCAGTCGATAACCGGCAGGCCGTGGGCGGCCGTCGGCGGCGTGACGGTCCATCGCCACGACGACCACCCGACCCCCCTCGATCGTCGCCAGGCCGGCGCGGACGACGGGGTCTGTGCTGTGCAGCTCGGTCCACGAGGAGCACAACCGGGTGGCCCAGTCGATGCCGCTCGGGCGGAACGGCAGGCGCGCCTGCTCGACCTGTCCCCATGCGCTGTCGTCGAAGGACGTGTGCCGGAAGACGCCGCCGAAGCGGCGAGGAGCGAGGGGTGCGTCCCGCAGCCCGAGCGCGGCCTCGATCCACGGCCCGCCCTCGGAGGTCACGGCGTCGACGAGGCCGTGTTCGTACGCCGATTCGGCCGTGTGCGATCCCGGCGGCAGCGGCGAGCCCGTCGTGAGCTCGACGACGCGCGGCCCGGCGAACCCGATGGTGGCGCCCGGTTCGGCGGCGCGCACATCGGCGAGCGATGCGTAGGAAGCGTAGACGCCACCCGTCGTCGGCGAACGGAGCAGGGCCAGCGACAACAGGCCGGCCCGGGCGTGGGCTGCCGCGGCCGAGGACGTCCGTGCCATCTGGATCAGCGAGACCATGCCTTCCTGCATCCGGGCGCCGCCCGACGCCGGGAGGACGACCACCGGCAGCCGCTCCTCGGTGGCGCGGCGGTAGGCGCGCACGACCTTCTCGCCATGGGCGGCTCCCATCGAGCCTCCGAGGACGTCGAAGCGACCCTCGGCGAAGGCGTAGTGCGCGGTGCGTCCCGTGACCACCGATTCGTCCTCGGGAGCCTTGTAATCGGGCCACTCCAACGGGTTGTCGCCACGCAGGTCGACGTCCCATTCCGCCTGGGTCTCGTGCGGAGGCATCCACCTAGTATCACCGCCAATGGAGCACCGGTATCGGGTCGTCGTGGCCAAGCCGGGCCTCGACGGGCACGACCGGGGGGCCAAAGTGATCGCCCGCGCCCTGCGCGACGCCGGGTTCGAGGTCATTTACACGGGCCTGCACCAGACGCCCGAGCAGGTGGTGGAAACGGTCGTGCAGGAGGACGCCGACGCCGTCGGCCTGTCACTCCTCTCCGGCGCACACATGACGCTGTTTCCGAAGGTCATCGCCCAGCTGAAGGAGCGCGGCGCCGACGACGTCCTCGTGTTCGGCGGCGGCATCATCCCCGACGCGGACATCCCCAAGCTCAAGGAGATGGGCGCAGCCGCCATCTTCACGCCGGGTTCCTCGATGGCCTCGATCACCGAGTGGCTGCAGCAAGCGCTGGAAGAGCGCACCTCGACCAACTAGCGACAAGCGACTGAATGGACCTCTTCGAATACCAGGGAAAGCAGTACTTCGCACGTTTCGGCATCCCGGTCTCGGCCGGCGGTGTCGCTGATTCCGTCGACGAAGCGGTCAGCCAGGCGGACAAGGCCGGCTACCCCGTCGTCGTGAAGGCGCAGGTGCAGGTCGGCGGGCGCGGGAAGGCCGGCGGCATCAAGCTGGCCGACGACGCCGACCAGGTCCGCGAGCACGCCTCGAACATCCTCGGGATGGACATCAAGGGCCACGTCGTGCGCCGCCTGTGGATCGAGCACGCGTCGGACATCGACAAGGAGTACTACGCGTCGTTCACCCTCGACCGCTCCGAGAAGAAGCTTCTCGGCATGCTGTCGTCGCAGGGTGGCGTCGAGATCGAAGCGGTCGCCGACAAGAGCCCCGAGGCCATCGCCCGTATCCACATCGACCCCGTCGAGGGCCTGAGCGCCGAGGTCACCCGCGAATGGGTGGGTCGGGCCAACCTCGACCCGAAGGCGGTCGACGGGACTGTCGACATCCTGCAGAAGCTCTACACGTGCTTCGTGGAGGGCGACGCCGACCTGGTGGAGATCAACCCGCTGATCCTCACGCCCGAGGGCAAGGTCCACGCCCTCGACGCCAAGGTCACCCTCGACGACAACGCCGCCTTCCGCCATCCCGAGTGGGACGAGTTCCGCGGGCTCGAGCAGCTCGATCCCCGCGATGCACTCGCGAAGGAGAAGGGCCTGCAGTACGTCGGCCTCGACGGCACCGTCGGCATCATCGCCAATGGCGCCGGGCTGGCGATGAGCACGTGCGACGTCGTCAACCAGGTGGGCGGGTCGCCTGCGAACTTCCTCGACATCGGTGGCGGGGCCAATGCCGAGGTCATGGCCAATGCCCTCGAGGTCATCAACACCGACGAGAAGGTGCAGGCCATCTTCATCAACATCTTCGGTGGCATCACGCGAGGCGACGAGGTGGCCAACGGCATCGTCCAGGCCCTCAGCTCCGTCGACATCCGGCCGCCGATCGTCATCCGCCTCGACGGGACCAATGCCGAGGAGGGCCGGGCGATCCTCAAGGACACCGAGTCCGACCGCTTCATCTCCAAGCCCACGATGTTGGAGGCGGCCCGCACGGCTGTCGAGCTCGCTGGAGGGGCGGCCAAGTGAGCGAGCCGAAGGCGAGCGAACCAATGAGAGAGCGCCATTGCTCACGGCCGCCGGAGGCGGCCAAGTGAGCATCTTCGTTGATGAGAACACCAAGGTGATCGTCCAGGGCCTGACCGGCGGGCAGGGCCGCTTCCACGGACTGCGCAACCGCGACTACGGCACCAAGGTCGTCGCCGGTGTGACGCCGGGCAAGGCCGGTACCGACGTCGACGGCATCCCCGTCTACGACACCGTCCAAGAGGCGGTCGACAAGACCGGAGCCGACGCCAGCTTCGTCGTCGTCCCTCCCAAGGCTGCGCCCGACGCCGTGCGCCAGGCCGCCGCGGCCGGCATCCGCATCGTCGTCAGCATCACCGAGGGCATCCCGATGCAGGACGAGGTGCTGCTCTTCAACGAGTTGAAGGAGAAGTACCCCGACACCCAGCTCATCGGGCCCAACTGCCCGGGCGTGATCTCACCCGGCAAGTGCAACATCGGCATCACCGCCGGTGAGATCGCCAAGCCGGGTGGGCCGGTCGGCATCGTCTCCCGCTCGGGGACGTTGACCTACCAGGCCCTGTACGAGCTCACCCAGGCCGGGATCGGCCAGACGACGTGCGTCGGCATCGGCGGCGACCCGGTTCCGGGCACGTCGTTCATCGATTGTCTCAGCCGCTTCCAGGCAGACGCCGACACGAAGGCCGTGATCATGATCGGCGAGATCGGCGGGTCCGCCGAGGAGCAGGCGGCCGAGTACATCAAGTCCGAGATGAACAAGCCGGTGGTCGCCTACATCGCCGGTGTCACCGCCCCGCCGGGGAAGAAGATGGGCCACGCAGGCGCCATCATCTCAGGCACGAGTGGTACCGCCCAGGCCAAGATCGAGGCCCTCGAGTCGGCGGGCGCCAAGGTCGGCCAGAACCCCACCGAGATGGCCGAGCTCATGCGCGAGGTCGTCGCCAAGCTCTGAGCGGTCACACTGGCGCGGTGCTCCGCCGTGCCCTCGTCGTTGTCGCGCTCGCGGTCTGCGCCGCGTGCGGGCCGGCGTCGGCGCGGATGCCGCTGGAGCGGGCTGCAGGGACGTTGCCGCCGACTACAACGACGGCCTCGACGACCACGACGACGATTGCACCGCCGCCGCCGCCGACGACCGTCGACGTCCCACCGGCCAACGCTGTCATGTCGCCGCACGGGTACGCGCTCCCCGTCGACGCCCGCACGCCTCAGGGGTGGGTGGTCGAGACGCCGTGCGGCAACACGGCGACGCTCGCCGCAGGCACGCCGATCGCCACGCCGGCCGTGGTCCTCGATCCCGGCCACGGCGGTGGTGAGACCGGCGCCGTCGGGCCCAACCACCTGCGGGAAGCGGTGGTGAACCTCGCCGTCTCCAACGTCGTCAAGGCGACGCTCGAGGCGAACGGCGTCACCGTGGTGATGACGCGCGCCGACGACACGCGGGTCGTGCTGACGACGCGGTCAGCGCTCGTGCGCAAGCTGCGGCCCGCAGCGATGGTGTCGATCCATCACAACTCCAGTCCCGACGGACCCCGCAACGACCCCGGTACCGAGACCTACTACCAGTACCGGTCGCCACAGGCGAAGCGACTCGCGGGCCTCATCTACGAGGAGGTCGTGCACGCGCTGTCGCAGTACCAGATCCCCTGGGTCGGTCTCGTCGACGCGGGGGCCAAGTACCGGCTCAACAGCCAGGGCGGCGACTACTACCACATGCTCCGGGAGACGGCCGGTACGCCGTCGGTGATCGCCGAGCTCGCCTACATCTCCGATCCCCCCGAGGCCGACCTGCTTGCCCGGCCGGATGTGCAACGCGTCGAAGGCGAGGCCGTCGCCCGCGGGATCCTGCGCTACCTCCGCACCCAGGACCCCGGTTCCGGCTACGTCACCCCATTGCCGCGGCCGAGCACGGACAACGGCGGCGGCTCCGAAGGCTGCGTCGACCCCGCGCTCTAACAGCTAGGCGCGGAGTCGCCGCCAGTCGGCGGGCCGGGGCTGGCCGGCCGCGGCCCACACGGCATAGGCGAAGGCGCCGGCGAGGAGGAGGGCGACCCACGCGCCCCACGCGTAGTACCTGGTGACTGCCACCTTCACGGCGACGCACAGGAAGACGATCGCCGCCTGCACCAACTGAATGCGGACCCACGGGACGGCGACGTCGGGGAGCCCCGTGGTGGTGATGCGGGTGACGACGACCTCGATGAGGAGGGCGAACGTCGTCAGCCAGGCCAGCACGGTCAGCCAGCCCTGCGGCGGCTCGAGTGCCGTGCGTGTGACCTCGTAATCGAGGACGAACCCGCGGTCGTACCAGGGGGCGAAAAAGAGCGTGGCGAGAAGGAGGATGCCGCTGATCACGACCAGCCGGAGGGCGTACTCCTTGCGCACAGCATGCAGTCCACCACCCCGCACCGGATCCCCCAACCTCGCTGCTACCTTCGGACCCATGCGGATCGGGGTGCTGGCGTCGGGTGGTGGCAGCAACCTGGAGGCGATCCTGGCGGCCGGGATTCCGGTCGCCGTCGTGGTCGTCGACCGACCGTGCCGGGCCACCGAGCTGGCCGACGATGCCGGCGTCACGTCGGAGCTCGTCGAGTGGAACGGCGACCGGCTCGACTTCACCCACAGGGTGGTCGACGCCCTCGAGCGCCACGGCGTCGAGCTCGTCGCCATGGCCGGGTTCATGCGCATCCTCGACAAGCCGATCTTCGACGCCTTCCCGGGCCGGGTCCTCAACACACACCCGTCGCTGTTGC
>JAFASB010000153.1 GCA_019244985.1 Acidimicrobiia bacterium
GATGACGGCCCAGAACCTCGAGCCGTCCTTGCGCATTCGCCAACCTTCGGCCTCAACGCGGCCGTACTTCTCGGCGTCGGCCAGCTCCGCTTCGCAGATGCCGGTGGCCGCGTCCTCTGGGAGATAGAACGCCGAGAAGTGGCGGCCAATGATCTCGTCTGCCGTGTACCCCTTGATGCGTTCGGCGCCGAGGTTCCAGGTGGCCACGTGGCCTGTGGGGTCGAGCATGAAGATGGCGTAATCACGGACGCTTTCGACCAACAGACGGAAGCCCTCGTCGGTCTGCAGGTAGTTGTTCCGCGCCGCGCCCATCCCTGGTGACGGTACCCGCTTCTTCTCGACATGAGACCGAAGACTGTGCGTTTTCGGGCGCATTGACGATTTGGGATCTTGCCGCGCAGGCCGCGAACCCTGACGGTACAGTCAGGTCGACAGGGGGTTGTGGGAGTGAAAAGGAAAGTCCTGGCCCTCGCTCTTGCGACGGCCATCGCGGGTGTGGCGTGCGGCAACGCGTCGTCGGGTGGCGGAGGCGGCGCATCGGGACAGACCCAGGGCGTCAGCTCGACCGAGATCGACGTCGGCGGCCTGGCCGCCATCACGGGGCCTCTCGGCGATCAGTACGCGCCGATCTTCGACGGCGTCCAGGCGTACTTCGACATGGTCAATGAGCAGGGCGGCGTCAATGGCCGCAAGATCAAGCTGACCGCCAAGCTCGACGACGCCACCGACCCCACCCGTGACGCCTCGCAGGCCCGGGCGCTCGTCGAGCAGCATCACGTGTTCGCCGTGATCCCGGTGGCCGCGCCCGTCTTCGCCGGCGGCAAGTATCTCGCCGACCACAACGTCCCCACCTTCGGGTGGCACATCAATCCCGAGTGGTCGCCGGGTCCGAGCATGTTCGGCCAGGACGGCTCGTTCATCGACTTCACCGGAGTGAACACCTTCTACGGCTACCTGGCCCATCAGATCGGTGCCAAGAAGGTGGCGATCTTCGCCTACAACGTGAGCCAGTCTCGTGACTGCGCGACCGGCGCCGAGAAATCCTTCCGCCAGTACGGCTTCGACGTCGCCTTCAACGACTCGAGCCTGGCATTCGGCACCACCAGCCTCGACGCCGACGTGCAAAGGGTGAAGGACGCTGGCGTCGACTTCGTCACGACCTGCATGGACGTCACGGGCAACACCCTGCTCTCCAAGACGCTGCGCCGCGCCGGACTGACCCACGTCAAGCAGTTCTGGCCGACGGGTTACGACGCGCAGGCGCTCGCCCAGTTCCCCGACCTCTACGAGGGCGTGTACTTCCGGAGCGGCTTCGTGCCATTCGAGGAGGCCAGCCAGAGCCCCGGCATGACGCAACTCATGACCGAGATGAAGAAGCGCAAGCCCAACACCAAGCTCAGTGACGTCGTGGTGGCCGGCTGGATCAACGCCGACATGTTCGTCACCGGGCTGAGGGCGGCTGGCAAAGACCTCACGCGGAAGAAGCTCATCGACGCCATCAACTCGCTCACCGATTACACGGCGAATCAGCTCGAGGGCCCGGTCAACTGGCAAATTCAACACACGGGCGCCGGTGCAACCGACTGTGACGCCTACCTGCAGGTGCAGCACGGCAAGTTCACGCCGATCTACAAACAGCCCTTCGTCTGCTACCCGCACGCGTCGCCCACCATCCCCACCGTGTAGCCGGAAGCAGACGGCTCGTTGAGCAACCTCCTCAACTACGCCATCCCCGGCATCCCCTTCGGGTGCATCTACGCGCTGGTGGCCGTCGGGCTCGTGCTCACGTACCGGTCGTCAGGCGTCTTCAACCTGGCGTTCGGCGCGCAGGCCTACATCTCGGCCGCCGTGTTCTACGACACCGCGGGCACCCACCACTGGCCGACGTGGGCGGCCTTCGTCGTCGCCGTCTTCGTCGTCGGCCCCGCCGTGGGCTTCGTGTTCGACCGCGCCATCTTCCGCTACCTGCGCACGGCGTCGGCGACGGTAAAGCTGGTCGCCGCGCTCGGTCTGCTCGTCGGCCTTCCGGCGCTCATCCAGGCCGCCTGGTTCGGCACCAAGGCCAAGCTGCGCCCGCCCGCGGTGGGACCGACGCCTGAGCACTTCTACCGATGGCTCTCCTACGGAATCGACTCCAACCAGGTTGCCGTGGTCGTCGCCACCGTCCTTGTCGTCGTCGGGCTGGGCTTCCTGTTCAGGTCGACGGCATTCGGGCTCCGCATGCGCGCCGTCGTGGAGAGCCCCCGCCTGCTCCAGCTGAACGGCGTCAACGCCGAGCGGGTGGCGACGTCGGCATGGGTCCTGTCGAGCGTGCTGGCCGCACTGGCGGGTGTCCTGCTCGCGCCGCTCTACGCGAGGGTCGACAGCACCAACTTCACGGTGCTGATGGTCGCCGCGATCGCCGCCGCCGTGTTCGGGCGCCTGCGCAGCCTTCCGCTGACGCTCCTCGGCGGGATCGTCCTCGGCGTCGGTCAGGAGGTGCTCACCAAGTACCTCCCGCTCGGCAACCTCCTTGTCAAGGGCTTCCGCCCGTCGGTGCCGTTCATCCTTCTGTTCGCCCTGCTGCTGTTCTGGCCCGGCCTGCGAAAGCCCGACGTCACCGACCCCCTCGCCGGCGTGAATCCGCCACCGCCACCGCTGGCCGCCAGCCTTCGCGACGAGCGCCTCGAACGCCTGAACCGGGTGATGTTCCCGACGTTCATCGTCGTCTTCCTCGCCGCCTCCCTCTTCGCCCTCCCGTCGTTCTGGCTCTTCCTCGTGACGCAGGCCATCGTCATGAGCGTCATCTTCCTCTCGTACACCGTGATCGTCGGGATGGCCGGACAGATCTCGCTGTGCCAGGCGACCTTCGCCGGTGTCGGGGCGTTCACCACCGCCCAGCTGGCGACGAACCACGGCGTACCCGTCCTCATCGCCATGGTTGCGGGCGCACTCGTCGCCGCCCTCGTGGGTGTGGTCGTCGCCCTGCCCGCCCTGCGCCTCGGGGGCCTGTATCTGGCCCTCGCGACTTTTGCCTTCGCCCTCATGGTCGACAACCTGGTGTTCCCCCAGACGTGGGCCGGCAACGGCCAGACCGGCGTATCGGTCCCGCGGCCGCAGCTGGGCCCGGTCGACTTCACCGCCAACCGCGCCTTCTTCCTCCTGGCCTTGGCGGTGTTCGCCGTATCGGCCTTCGCGGTCATCTTCGTGCGGCGCGGGACGACGGGTCAGCGTCTCGCCGCCATCCGGGGCAGCGAGGTGGCGGCCGAGACGATCGGCATCGATCCGAAGCGGGCGAAGATCGTCGCCTTCGCTCTCTCCGCCGCTCTCGCCGGCCTCGGCGGCGCCCTGCTGGCGTCGCTGCAGGGCACGGTGAGCAGCGACAGCTTCAACTACTTCTACTCGCTGTTCTGGCTTGTCCTCGTCGTCACCACGGGCGTCCGCACCGTCGAGGGCGCCGTCAACGCCGGGTTCGCTCTCGTCTTCGTGCCCGAGCTCCTGCACCACCTGCCCGGTCGGTGGGCGAACCTCGAGTTCGTCCTGTTCGGCTTCGGTGCCATCAACTACGCCAAGCATCCCGAGGGCGCCGTCGAGTTCGGCAAGCGGCGCAGCATCGAGCGCGTCGTCAACTGGAACAAGCGCCGGGAGCAGCGCCGGCCGTCGCCCCCCGGGAGTGTGCCGCCCGCGCCCGACGAGCAGCGCGAGGAGGTGCGCGCATGACCCTGCTCGAGGCCGTCGGGATCTCGAAGCGCTTCGGCGGCGTGACGGCGCTGCACGACATGAGCATCGACGTGGAGGAGGGCGAGGCCGTCGGCCTGGTCGGGCCCAACGGAGCGGGCAAGACCACGTTCTTCAACTGCCTGCTCGGACTGCTGCACCCTGACGCCGGGCGGGTGACGTTCAAGGGCGTCGACATCTCCGGGCAGCCGATCCACAAACGGGCCCGCCTCGGGATCGGCCGAACCTTCCAGCGGGTCGAGCTGTTCTCGGGTCTCACCGTCGCCGAACACCTGCTGATCGCCGAGCGCGCCCGGCAGGGCCGGGGCGGGCTGCTGTCCGATCTCCTCGGCGGCGGCAGGCCCACCGTCGATGAGCGCACGCGTGTCGCCGAGATCGTCGACCTCGTGGGTCTCGCCGGCGCGGCCGACGTTCCTGTCGAAGCGCTGAGTCTCGGGCACGCTCGACTGGTCGAGCTCGGCCGGGCGTTGATCACCGAGCCCGACCTCCTTCTCCTCGATGAGCCGTCGTCGGGCCTGGACCGTGTGGAGTCCCTGGCCCTTGCCGGCGTCCTCCGCACGACGCAGGAGCGGAAGGGGACGGCGGTGCTCCTCGTCGAGCACGATCTCGAAATGGTCCAGCGAGTCGTGAACCGCCTTTTCGTCGTCGACTCCGGCGCGGTGCTGGCCGCGGGACCGTGTCTCGAGGTGCTCGGCGACGAGCGTGTGCGCCGCGCGTACCTCGGTCGGGGCGTGGCGTAGCGGTGGCGTTGCCGATCAGACCTTCCGCCGACGCTGCGCCGCTCCTCGAGCTCGACGGTGTCGACGCGTCGTACGCGGCTTTCCGGGCCCTGTTCGGCGTGTCGTTCTCGGTGGTCGAGGGCTCGGCGCTGGCGTTGCTCGGCTCGAACGGCTCGGGCAAGACGAGCGTCGCCCGCGTGATC
>JAFASB010000168.1 GCA_019244985.1 Acidimicrobiia bacterium
GGGGGGGGTTCAGCGCCGGGGCCGGCGGTTTCGGTCACCCGGCCTGAGGCGAGGGTCTGACAAGCCGGTCGGTAGACCGCGTCCGGTGAGGAAAGACTCCCCGGGGTCGGGGTCGGTCGGGTCAAAATGCTCGCCGCGGAGCCAGTCGTTGACGGATGGGCCGATCTGCAGTCCCGTCCCGCGCGCTCCCCCGTCCGCCGAGCCAGGAGACGGCATGGGATGGTCCTCGCCGTCGTCGACATCAGCATCCGCCGGTGGCGAAGGCACCGAAGGCGGGTCCGGGGCGGGTTCGGCGAAGGATTCCCCCCGCAGCCAGCGGTTCATGGCCTCGTTCGCGGTCATGGGCGGCCCTCCGCGCGGCCCGTCGGCTGGTCATCCCGACGGGCCGCGCGGAAATCGAAAACCCGTACCGACTGCGAGCTGAGCTTGGTCTCCGCCGGCCGCAGGCGTGCCGGGTGGTCATACCCCACCCCATCCGCCGGCCGAGGCCTGCTCTGAGCGGCCACCAGACGGCCCAGAACGGCCCGCAAACGGCCATGTACGGGTACGTGGAGGGTCGCAAGCGTCCGCATCACAGCTTGTGCTCCTTCCGAATCGCGCGGATCTGCGCCAGCGCGTACTCGCGATCGGGCGCCGGCTCCGGCAGCGCCCGCACCTTGGCCTGCTCTCGTCGCAGCACTGCCACAGCGTGGCGCCTGAAGGCGACGACGGTCGGGAACCACTCGAGATGGCCGATGAGCTCGAGCGCAGCCGTGCGACCTGCCTCGGCGTTCACGTCGCGCAGATAGTCGACCCACACCGCGACCGTGTCGTCGGTCAGCTCGTGCGATGGCCATGCCGCCGTCAGCAGTCGCAGGATGCTGAGCGCTTCGGTCCTGGTCATCACCCACCTACCGCTGCCGCTCTGGCCAGCACGGCCTGGTTGCGGTTGACGTGCGGTGGCACGGCGCCGGGCGCACACTCCGGCCACCGGCGAGCCAGCGCTGTTGGCGTGAGACTCGCTTGCGGCCACCGGAGACGAAAGGCGGCGGCTCGTTCGCGCACCTCATCGGGGTCGGCATCGATCTTCCGCAGATCCCCGACCGCCTTGTTGTAGGCCCGGCGCGCGTTGTCGGTCACATCACTGGCATCAACGCTGCAGACCTCCATCACGGCGTCCCAAAGCAGATCCCGCTGGTGCGCCGGCAGTTCCGGCGCCGCGGTTTTCTCGGTCTTCTTCTCGGTACTTCTCGGTACGGGGGTCACGGCGACCCCCGGTCGCGACCCTGTACGACCCCCGGTCGCGGCCTCCTGTGACCACGGGTGGTCTCTCCGACCCGTGGTCTGTGCCGCCACGGGTGGTCTCTCCGACCCGTGGTCTGTGCCGCCCCCGGTGTCGGTCTCAAGGAGCCGAACACGCGACAGGTAGCGGCGGCCGCCGGGTGTGCTCCCGCCGGGCCGCCAGTCGATGACGCCGTGCGCATGAAGCCACTCGATCGCCCGGCGCGTCTGCCGCTCGTCCATGCCCGCCTGGTGAGCGATCGCGCGGCGGCTGATGTTGTCCTCGACCCTCGACCAGCTCGCCACCGCGGCGACGACCACCAGGAGGACGCGGAGAGCATGTGTAGGCGCTCCTTCGTCGATGGCGCGCGCGACCGCCGCGCGCGTGACGCGCCCGACGTCGGCGTATCCGCTGCGCGACCGCCGGCCATTGTCCGTGTGCTCAGCGGACACGACCGCTCGCTGCGTCGCTCCGGGCGTCGAGCCAATCGTCCACGTCGGACCGACGGAACAGAACCCTCCGCCCGACTCGGACGCCGCGCGGGCCATCGCCCCGGTACCGCAACGCGTACACGGCGTCAGGCGTCGAGCGCAGGAACTCGGCCAGTTCGTCGACCGTCAGTAGCTCGGGTGCAGCCATCAGGCGGCGACGGCAGCCTCGAGCTCTTCAAGGACGCGTAGCCACTGCAGCGCTACCTCACCGCGCGGCCTCGTCTGGCCAGCCTCCCAACGGAGCAGCGTCGACGGGTCGACGTTGATCGCCCCGGCCAGCTCCCGGTACGACAGGTTGGCCGCCTCACGAATCTCGCGAGCCCGTCCGCTGCGCGCGAGCTGGCGGACCCGTACCAACGGAGTCAGTGTGTCCATGGCTCCGCATCGTGGCACCAACGGTGTTGCAGCGTGAAGCTTATTCGGTCGATCCCGTGGGGGTTTTTTGCCGCAAAGAAATACCCCTAGTTGCCAAATCTGATATCGATTTGTGTTGCAATACCGTTGCGTCACTCGTGCAGCCGGGTCTACGGTGAGCCGATGTTCCAGTTCGACTTCACGACGACCTCCCTCGAAGGGGACGGCACGATTGCACGTATTGAGTTCAAACGCGGCAAGCCACCCGCGAAGCGGCCGAGGAAGACCCCGAAGGCACAGATGGACGCCCTCAACTCGGGTGAGCTGGTGGCCACCCTGCTGGTGCGCTTCTTCGCCGACCCTGACGGGCCAGAACTGGCGGGCGTGCGCGAGGTGGCGCTGTCGACAACGCGAGAGACGATCACGCCCACTCTTCTCCATCGACTGGCCTGGGAGCACTGGCTGACGGCGGCGGATGCGTTCGCCCGGACAGGCGGCGCCGACGTCGAGCATCTGGCCAAGGCGATCCGCCTGGCAGCGAAGGCGCCAGGTCGGCCTGGTCGACGAGGCCACGACCCCAACTTCCTGCCCTCTGTCGCCGAGCGCTATCTGCAGCTGCGAGCGCGCGCCGACGACGCGTCAGCTCGTGCGCCGGTCGTCGCCATAGCCAAGGAGCACAACGTCGCACGGAACACGGCCGCCGGATGGGTCAAGCGCTGCCGCGAGCTGGGGTACCTACCGCCGGCCCGCCCGGGTCGAGCCGGCTGAGTGAAGGGAGAGCACACCGATGGCACATGTGGAGAAGCGAGGAGCCGGTCGTTGGCGCGCGCGGTACCGGGGTCCGGACGGCCGCGAGCGATCGCAGACCTTTGATCGCAAGAGCGACGCCGAGCGCTGGCTGGCCGGCGTCGAAGTCTCCAAGGCGCGCGGCGAATGGCTCGATCCAGCGCTCGGCCGCAAGACGTTCGCCGCGTGGGTGTCGGAATGGTCGTCGACGACGGTCGACTTGCGACCCTCGACCCGCGCGCGCGACGAGAGCTACACGCGGAACCACCTGCTCCCCCACTTCGGGCCGGCGCCCGTCGGGAAGATCACGAGCACTGACGTGCGCGCCTTCGTCGCTGCGATGCAGGGGGACGGCCGCCACTCGCCCGCGACCGTGCGAAAGGTCGGCCAGATCCTCGCCAAGATCATGGCCGGGGCCGTCGACGCCGGGCTGATCGCGCGCTCACCCTCAGCCGGAGTGGCGCTGCCCGTCGAACCGAAGCGCGACATGCGATTCCTCGACAGCACTGAGGTCGCGCGCCTCGCCGACACCATCGGGCCGCACCACGTCCCGCTCGTCTACACGGCCGTGTACGCCGGCCTTCGATGGGGCGAGCTCGCCGGCCTGCGGCCCGACCGCGTGAACGTGCTCGGCCGAAGCATCCAAGTCGTCGAGCAGCTCACCGAGGTCAACGGCCAGCTCGAGTACGGCCCGCCAAAGAGTGCCGCTGGGCGCCGCTCGGTGAAGATCCCGGGCTTTCTCGCGGAGATGCTCGGCGCGCGCATCGGCGAGCCTGTCGTCAGCAGTTCGGGCCTCGTGTTCCCGAGCCCAGAAGGCCAGGCGATGCGGAGGTCGAACTTCCGACGGCGGCCGTGGCTCCCTGCCGTGCGCGACGCGGCCCTGGAAGGGCTGAGGTTCCACGACCTGCGGCACACAGCTGTCGCCCTCGCGATCGCTCAAGGAGCACACCCGAAGGCGATCCAGGAGCGCATGGGGCACAGTTCCATCCAGGTCACGCTCGACCGCTACGGCCATCTGTTCCCGGGCCTCGATGAGCGCATCGCAGACGGGCTCGACGAGGTCTACCGGCAATCTCTCGCGGCCTCCCCGCGGCCGGAGCGCGGCCTAGCGGTTGTCGAATTGGCGCGCTGACCGGCAAAGACGCAGGTCAGGAGAGTGGGCGCTGAGGGACTCGAACCCCCGACTTCTGCCTTGTAAGGGCAGCGCTCTCGCCAACTGAGCTAAGCGCCCGTGCGGACGCGATCGTACGTGGCTAGAAGACCCGCAGGAGCAGGAGGAGGACGAGCGTCGCCGCCAGGGAGACCAGGAGCGACCCGAGGCAGCCGAGCCGGTTCGAGAAGAAGACGAACAACTGTCAGAAAGCGGTGCGGCGGCGCTGGCTCCGCTGGATGAGCAAGACGATGGCGGCCGAAAAGACGATGGCGAGGATGAGCCCGCCGGGGCGCCCGAACAGCAGGCGTCCGACGATGCCGCCGACGATCGAACCGCCGATGCCCACGAGGATCGTCATCGGGATGCTCATGGGGTTCGGCCCCGGGATGACCAACCGTCCGAGCGCGCCGATGACGAGCCCGCTGAGGATGATCCAAACGATGAGCAAAATCACTGTGTCTCCTTGGTTTCTGGCAAGGACCTTTACCCCCGAGAGGGCTCCTTCATGCGGGAAGGTTCTCGGCGGCGACAGGCTCGATGTGATCGGCGGGCTCGAAGCCCAGCACGCGCCCGTAGAACCACAACTCGGCTTCGATCGAACGGATGATGTTCTCGGCTTTGCGGAAGCCGTGCTGCTCGCCCTCGAAGGCGACGTACGCGAACGGGAGCCCGCGCAGGCGCAGGGCGTCGACCATCACTTCGGCCTGGCTCGGGGGCACGACGCGGTCCTCGAGGCCCTGGAAGATGACCAGCGGCGCGGACAGCCGGTCGGCGTAGTGGATCGGCGAACGCTCCCGGTACAGGCCCTTGGTCTCGGGATACGGACCGATGAGCCCGTCGAGGTAGCGCGACTCGAACTTGTGGGTGTCGGTTGCAAGTGCCTCGGCGTCGGCCACGCCGAAGTAGCTGGCGCCCACCGAGAACTCGTCGCGGAAGGTGAGCGCCGACAACGTCGTGTAGCCACCAGCGCTCCCACCCCGGATCGCCAGCCGGTCCTCGTCGACCAGGCCCTCGGCCACGAGGTGGCGCGCCGCGTTCACACAATCGTCGACGTCGACGATCCCCCACCGACCCTTCAGACGCTCGCGGTACTCGCGGCCGTAGCCGGTACTGCCGCCGTAGTTGACATCGACGACGGCAAAGCCCCGGGAAGTCCAGAACTGTGTCGAGAGGTTCAGAGCCGGCGAGGCCGAGGCCGTCGGACCGCCGTGGCTCATCACCACGAGCGGCGGCCGCTCGCCGGGCGGCGCCGACACGTCCTTGTTGGCCGGGCCGTACCAGAGAGCGTGAGCGGTCAGGCCGTCCTCGGTCGAGAATTCGATGGGCTCGGCGGCCGAGATGTAGCCCGCGTCGGGCGTCGCCGGCCGGCTGCGCCGGAGCGTGTCGGTCACGGCGCCGGCGCCGTCGAGCAGCACCAGAGCGGGCTCCGCTGTTGCGGACGCCACGAACACGGCGACGCCGTCACCGTAGGGCCGTAGCGAGCCCACCGCCGTGAACGGCGTGTCCCAGCGATCGAGGCGGCCGGTCTTGGGGTCGAGCACGCCGAGGTTGGCGAGCGCCCGCTGCCACCAGGTCACGACGATCCGACCGTCGGGAAGGAAGCAATACGTCGACTGGCCGAACACCCAGTCGGGCCCGGTGAACTCCCCGTCGAGCGGGGCGAGTGGACGCGCTCCGCGTGCCCCGTCGTCTGCGTAGAGGTTCCACCAGCCCGTGCGGTCGGAGACCCAGTGCAACACACCATCGGGACTCCAGCGCGGCTGGGAGATCGATTCCTCGGGCCCGCCGGCGACGCGCTCGACGCCCGCCAGACCGTCTTGTGCGAACTCGCCGGTCCACAGCTCCGTGCCGTCCCACGGCATGTGCGGATGGCACCAGCACAACCAGGCCAGCCGCCGGCCGTCGCCGCTGAAGCGGGGAGCCGAGAAGAAGTCGGCGCCGGACACGAGCTCGGTGGGCTCTCCGCCGTCGACTGCGTCGACGATCACGACGTCGTTGACGACCTCGCCGTCGAGGTGGCGCTCGCGGACGCAGACGAGCTCGCGTCCGTCGGGGCTCACGCGGGCGTCCGCGTACCGATGCGTCATCGGCTCGGGCGGCTCGGGCGTCAACGCGCTCGGCTCCCCGCCGGGGTCGACGCGGTAGAGACGCTGATCGGCGAAGTGCGAGAAGAACACGCCGCCGCCGCCGACAGCGTAGGCCCCGCCGCCGTACTCGTGCACGGTGGTCCGCGCCGACCACTGTGGGCCGAAGACGTCGTGCGGTTCCTCGCCAGGTGCCCAGGTGACGACGGCCTGGCGACCGCCCTCGCTCGGCCGGCCCTCCAGCCAGTACACGCGCTCACCGTCGACCTCGATCTGGCCGAGCGACACCGCCTGCTCCACCAACGATGCCGCGGTGATCGGCGACGGCCACGACCCGTACGGCAGCTGCTGTCGCTCGCTCACAGATCCTCCTCCGAGCGGACGCGCACCCCCGCGGCGCGCAATGCCTCGGCGGTGACCCCTTCGCCGTCGACGAGCCTGCCAGCGGCGTAGATCTGGTGACAGCCACACGACGGCGAGCGGGCCTTGAGCACCGCCTCACGCGCACCGCTCGCGCGCGCGAGCTCGACGGTCGCCGCCGCACCGCGCGCGTACGCGTCGGTGACGTCGGTGCCATCATCGGCGACGACACGGCCTTCACGGCGCTCGGCCGCCGCCCGCGGCGTGGGCAGTCCGCCCACCGTCTCGGGACAGACAGGCAGCACGCGGAAGGTGTCGGCGAGGCGCAGGGCCTTCGACGACGGGCTGGCGCTACCCCTGTGATTGCACCGCACACCGAGAAGACAGCTGGATACAACGATCGCGGGCTTGGGGCCAGTACCGTTGCTCACCGGAACGAACCTACCGGGGGTGAGCGAATGCCGGGTCGCCGCGACACCGAGCTCGTTGAAGACTTGGTGCGGCAGTACCTCAAGGAAATCGGCGAGTACGAGCTGCTCACGGCCGCCGATGAAGTCGCGCTCGCCAAGACCATCGAGGCGGGCATCGAGGCCGAAGCAGAGCTCGACCGCGTCGCATCGCCGACGCCAGCGCAGCGCCGTCGCCTCGAGTCCGACGCCGCCGCCGGCAGGCAGGCCAAGCAGCGTTTCATCCAGTCCAACCTCCGCCTCGTGGTCTCCATCGCCAAGCGGTACCAGTCATCGGGCCTGCCGCTCCTCGATCTCGTGCAGGAGGGCAACCTCGGACTCATCCGCGCCGTGGAGAAGTTCAAGTACCGCAAGGGCTTCAAGTTCTCGACGTACG
>JAFASB010000265.1 GCA_019244985.1 Acidimicrobiia bacterium
GTCGGCAATGGCCGCTGCCTGCTTGGGCGAGAGCCTGCCGGCGCGAGCTGCGGCGTTGGTCTTGTCGTGGTGGGCGAGGCGCTTGGCCGTCTCCAGATCACGGGCGGCGTCGGAGACCGACTGGCCGGTGCGTCTGGCCAGCATGTGCGCAGGGCTCTTGTCTCCGCCCACCCCCCACGGCTCGGTCTCGGCGAGACGGGCAGCGGCAAGGGCCTTGAGGGTGGCGCCCATGTGCTCGATGCGCGCCGCGCGCCCCATCACACCTTCGGCCTCGGCAGCAGACATCAACGAGGCGTCGAAGTCGCCGACCACACTGGCCAGCGCCTCCTCCAGTTCCCTGAGCTTCGTGCACATGGGCACCGCCTCGACAGCGGCCGGACAGCTCTTCAGGGGGAAGTGCGACTTACAACGATGTAACTCTACCAAGGGGGTGTGACAAGAACTCCCGCTGCAGCGAAATTCTCTTGCGGGCGGACTCAGCCTGTCGGAGGATCGAACAGCGCGAGCTCAGCGGCGTCCGGCGCCTGGAAGACGGCGACCCACCCATCGAGGTCGGCCCGGCGGATCGGGCGGCTGTCCCAAGGCGGGTCCGCGTTTCGGCGCTCGACGCGCCGCCAGAGTTCGTCCGCAGGTACGTCGAGGAAGTGAGTTCAACCGCGACACCGAGATCACGAGCTACCGATCGCATCTCGTCCCGCTCGCTCCGCGCCCAGAGACCGAAGTCGAGGACGACGCTCAGTCCGAGGCGCAGGATCTCCTGGGCAAGGTGCCACAGCTGGCGCTCGATTTTCTCCCGGGTTGGTCCGTCCCACGGGCTGGAGCCGAGTGCCGTGAGCCATTCATCCTTCGTGAGACGCACCGCTTCGCGGTCCGCGGCCAACTGGCTCGCGAGCGCCGTCTTCCCAGCGCCCGGCAACCCGCACGTCAGAATCAGCCGGGCCTCACTCACGGCACTCAGTCCAGCAGCTCCCCCGAGCGCAAAGCCCGCGCCCGTTGTTTGCGATGATGCGCCGCATGATCCTCGAACACGCGCAGCTCGATGTGCTTCCCGACCGGACGGCTGCGTTCGAGGAAGCATTCGGCGAAGCCAAGTCGATCATCGCGTCGATGCCCGGCTTTCGCTCATTGCAGTTATCTCGCGGAATCGAACGGCCGAATGGCTACCTGCTCCTTGCCGAGTGGGAGACGCTGCAGGACCACACCGAGGGATTTCGCGGATCGGCGGAGTACGAGCGGTCGCGTGAGCTCCTGCACCACTTCTATGACCCATTCCCCACCGTCGAGCATTCGAGCCGGTGGTCGCCATTGGATGACGCCCGGGCGACCCGTCGGGAGCGCATTCGAACAGCTCTGCTGGTCGTCGATGTCCTCGGTGCGGTTGTTGCGTATCGCCACGACCTGCGCGGCGAACCGTTGGGCAGCGGCGGCGACGTGGACGTTCGCCGGCCGGCCGTGCTGGCGCTGTGGGGGACCGCACTCTCTCCGCCGCTCGTCGCCCTCCCAATTGCGGTCGCACTCAGGCGCTCACCATTGGGTGAGCGCGCTGGCTGCGGAGTTCGCCATGGGCGGGATGATGGAGCCGGCGTTCTGGGGGCGCCGCCGGTGTCCATGGCACGCCAGAGTGCTGGTGACGGCCCACGTCTGCCTGGCCGGAGCGCTCGCCATGCTGCCGGCGCCGATCAGCTGAGCTGGGCGAGCGCCTCGTCGACGGACAATCGTTCGGCGATCAACCGCCGGGATTGCAGAACCAGCTTGGGACGGCTGAAACCGAGAGCGCCGACGATGCGACCGGCGTGCGAGTAGACGGCGAGGAACTTGCGGTCCTCGACCGCGCCGTCGACAACCCGAACGTCGTCGCTGTGGTGGATGTGGCCGACGAATTGAATTTTGGTCTTGTACTGGTCCGACCAGAAGTAGGGGACCGGCGCGTAGGGCTCGGCCTTTTCGGGGCCCGCGACCAGTGCCCGGGCCGCGGCGATGCCCCCCTCGGCCGCGTTCGTCCAGTGCTCCAGGCGCATGTCGGTCTCGAAGAGGGGGTTGTGCCACCGGGCGACATCGCCCGCGGCGACGACGCCCGGAGCCGCGTGGCCGCTCGGGTCGCACACGACGCCATTGTCGATCTTCACCCCCGACGACTCGAGCCACCCGGTGTTCGGGGCGACGCCGACACCGACGACGACGAGCTCGGCCTCGACGGTCGTGCCGTCTGCGAGGAGGACCCCCTCGACGTGCGAGCGCCCACGGAACCCCGAGACGCCCGTCCCCAGACGCAGATCGACACCGTTATCGCGGTGCAGCGCACCGCATGCCGCGCCCATTTGCTCGCCGAGCGCTCGACTCAGCGGCGTAGCCAGTGCTTCGAGGATCGTGACTGCGGCGCCGGCGGTATGGCAGGTAGCAGCGACCTCCGAGCCGATGAATCCGGCACCGACGATGACCACCCGTCCGCCGCCGGCGACGACGCGGTCGAGGTCGGCGCGGATCGCCAGGCAGTCGTCGAGCGTGCGCAGAAGGTGGATGCCGTCGAGCGGCGGGACACCGGGCAGGTGCCTCGGCGATGCGCCGGTGGCGATCACCAAACCGTCGAAAGAGATTCGCGAGTGGTCGTCGACGACGACCTCCCGCCCGGTGAGATCCAAGCCGGTCGCCCGCCGCCCGAGCTCGAGCTCGAGGTCCAACCCCTCGAGCCGGTGGCGGGGACAGAGCGAGACCTGTTCGACCTCGACCTTGCCCGCCAGCAACTGCTTGGACAGCGGCGGC
>JAFASB010000477.1 GCA_019244985.1 Acidimicrobiia bacterium
CGCTCGCGTCCAGGTGCACCTCGGCGTCGAACTCGGCGCCGTCGTCGGTGCGCAGCTGCCGCCAGTTCTCGACCGCCGCGTCCCAGTCCGCGCCCCGCGGCGCGTGCGGGCGGCCCTTCAGGTACTCGAACGTCGTCTCGTCCGGCGCGATCATCCCGGCGCGGGCGCCGGCCTCGATCGACATGTTGCACACGGTCATCCGGCCTTCCATCGACAGGCCCCGGATCGCCGAACCCCGGTACTCGACGACGTGGCCGACGCCGCCGCCCGTGCCAATGCGGCCGATGATCGCCAGGACGATGTCCTTGGCGGTGACGCCGGCGGGGAGCGTGCCGTCGACGGTGACGGCCATCGCCTTGGGGCGCACCGCCGGCAGCGTCTGCGTGGCGAGCACGTGCTCGACCTCGCTGGTGCCGATGCCGAATGCGAGCGCGCCGAACGCGCCGTGGGTCGAAGTGTGGCTGTCGCCGCACACGATCGTCATGCCCGGCTGCGTGAGGCCCTGCTCGGGACCGATCACGTGCACGATCCCCTGACCGGGGTCGCCCATCGCGTACAGGCGAATGCCGAACTCCTCGCAGTTCGCCCCCAGGACCTCCATCTGCTTGGCCGAGATCGGGTCTTCGAGCGGCTTGTCGAGGCCGATCGTCGGAACGTTGTGGTCCATCGTCGCCACCGTGAGGTCGGGACGCCGGACCCTTCGGCCGTTCATGCGCAAGCCGTCGAACGCCTGCGGCGACGTGACCTCGTGGACGAGGTGGAGGTCGATGTAGAGCACGTCGGGCTCGCCCTGAGCGCGGTGGACGACGTGCTGCTCCCAGACCTTCTGGCTCAATGTCTGAGGCTCTGTCATTGCAATTGTCCTGCTGCCATGCTTGCGATCTCACATTCTGAGATAGTAATCTCGTGTAGTGGACAGTGTAAGCGGCATCGGAGTGCTGGACAAGGCCGTCGTAGTGCTCAACGCCCTCGAGTCCGGGCCCCTCTCGCTGCCCGACCTGGTCGACGCCACCGGCCTGCCGCGCGCCACCGCCCACCGGTTGGCGGCTGCCCTCGAGGTCCATGGCTTCGTCGGCCGCGCCGCCGACGGACGGTTCCAGCTCGGCCCGCGCCTCTCCCAACCGGGTCTGCCCGTCGTCGCCAGGCCCGCGCTCGAGGCGCTGCGCGACGCCACCGGCGAGAGCGTGCAGCTCTACGTGCGGCGAGGCGACCAGCGCCTCTGCGTCGAGGCCCTCGAGTCCCCGCACGGGTTGCGGACGATCGTCCCCGTGGGTGCCCTGCTGCCACTCGATGCCGGCTCCGCCGGCAAGGTCCTGCGAGCCGACGACGGCGCGCTGAAGCGGGGTTGGGCCGAGAGTGTGGAGGAGCGTCAGCGTGGGGTGGCGTCGGTGAGCGCTCCGGTCCACCACGACGGCAACGTGGTCGCTGCGGTGTCGGTGTCGGGTCCGGTCGAGCGCACGACCCGCGCCCCGGGTCGCCGCTACGCGAAGGCGGTGGTTGCGGCGGCGCGCGAGATCGAGGCCACGCTCGCTCGATCTACGGGGTGACGACGACCGTCGTCTTCAGGTCCGCCTGGCTGGCGTAGGGGTTGTTGCAGTCCTGCATCGCCGAACGCACGTTGAAGACCACGTCGTACGTCCCGGGCTGGGCGTAGGTGTGGTCCAGCGGGGGGTCGGTGAGCGTGCCCTGCTGCTTTGCCGGAGGGGTCCATGGTCCGTACTGCGGCGGACAGTACGAGGGGTCGATCGACGGCCGAGGGTCGCAGTGATACCCCTGGCCGTCGCCGAAGTCGACGTTGCACTCCTGGAGCGGTGAGGCGTCCGGGTCGGTGCCCGTGAGGGTGAACGTCACCTTGTCGCCCACGTGAACGGTCGTGTTGCTCGGCGTGACCTGCCCGGTGATGGGCTGATTCGGGTCGGGCGCGGGCTGCCAGGAGAACGCCCCGCACGACGGGTCGTAGGAGTTGTGGCACGTCGAGGTCGGCGTGAAGCCGCCCGAGGAGTTGCCGGGGGGCGTCGCCGGCGCCGGCGTCGTGCCCGGCGCGGTCGTGCCCGACGGCGCCTTGGCCGCCGGCTTGGGCGCGGGCTTGGCCGCCACGGTGGTCGTCGGCGAGGGGCGGGTGAACGTGATGCCCGCGACGAGCGGGGGACGGGTCGTCGCCGTCGACCCGGGGTCGAGCGGCGGGGCGGTGGGCACGGACCCATCGGGGACGGCGTTGATGACACCCTCGGCGGGCTGCGCGTTGGACGCACCTTGGGCGGATGCGGCCGTCTGCACCTTCTTGGTGTTGTCGGCGCTGGTGAGCAGGCCGGGGATAGCGGCGACCAGGGCGACGGCGACTGCCACACAAAGCCCGATCACCATGCGGCGCCGGGTCACGCCCTGTTCCGCCCGCTCGAGAACGTTCATTCAGCTCACCGTGACCTGGGCGAGTGCCTGGGCGGCACCGCCATAGGGGTCGGGACTGCAGAAGCTGTGGGACTGCAGTTGGAACGAGGCTACGTACGGAGTGGCCTGTGCGGTGGCATAGGTGTGGTCGATGTCCAATTCGTACCGATCTGAGCTCTTTGCGGGCGGTGTCCACGGCCCGTAGGGCGCCTGGCACGTGGGTGACGGCGGGCAGTCGTTCGACGTCTGGCCGTCGCCGAAGTCGACGACGACGCAGCGGTCGATCTTGGCGTCGGGATCCTGGGCCACGATGTGGAAGTTCACCTCCTGGCCCGCATTTCCCTGCTGGGATTGTGGCGAGACGGTGACAGTCAGTGGCGAATTGGGGCCGGGGTCGGGGTCCCAGCGGAACGGGCCGCACGCCGGGTCGTAGCTGTTCCGGCACGGTGACGGGGCCGGGCGAGTCGTCGTCGTCGCCTTGGGAGCGAGCGTGGTGGCCGTCCGCTGGAGCGGCGCCACCGAGGCGGGGGTCGTCGTGGCGGGGAGGGGGAGCGGTGCCATCGGGACACCGGCGACGAGGCCCTGCGTCGTCGTGGACGTGGTCACGCGCAGGAAGGGCTGGCTGGCGCTGACGCTCTTGGTGTCGTCCCCGCCGCCCAGGAGGACGCCGGGGATGGCGGCGACGAGCGTGACGGCGACGGCCGCGAGCAGCGCCAGGCGTAGCCGCCGCTGCCCGACGTCGGGCGCCGCGGCGTGCAGTTCTTCCCCGTGGTCATCCATACGGCGTGGGATGCAAGATTGGCACCCCGCCGTTAGGCGGTGGGTGCGCCCGCGGAGAGCAGCCGGGCGCGTGTGGCCACGTCGACGCAGGCGTTCACAAGCACCGGCACGAAGCGTTGGGCGCCGAGGGCGCACACGAGGTGGTCGCCGTCGACGGGGAACACCCGAGCCCCGGAAATGGCATCGGCCAGCTTCTGCTGGCGGTGCGGAGGGACGGCCTGGTCGCGCGTCGTCAGGACGACAGCCGTCGGCACGTCGACGTCTCCGATCCACTCGTGCGACGAGAAGCGCCCGAGGGCAGCTGCGGCCGCCGCGAGTGACGCCGGGTCGCCGCGCCGCAGTTCGCGCATCGCCCACTGTCGGGCCGGCGGGTCCTCGAGGCGCGCTGTCGTGAACCGCCGCATCATCTGGCGACGCACGCCCGCGGGTGCCACGCCGGCCGCCGCCGCCAGACCCGGCAGCACGCCGAACGCGATCCGTTCGCCGGGTCCGCCGCGGAAGTTGCGGCTGGTGGCGCACAACACCAGACCGGCCACATTGTCACGGTGGCGGTACCACGTCAGCTGGGCGATCGGCCCGCCCATCGAATACCCGACGGCGATGAAGCGCTCGACGCCGAGCACGTCGGCGAGTGCCGCCACGTCGTCGGCACAGTCCGCGAGCCGGAAGCGGGCGCCGATCCTGATCCCCTGGCCGTGGCCGCGATGGTCGAGCGAGACGACCCGGAACCGCCGCTCAAGTGCCGCGAACGAAGGGAACCAGTTGAGGTCCCCAGTAGCGCCGAGGCCGTGCAGCAGCACGACGGTGGGCGCGCCGGCGCGGGCGCCTGTGTCGCGCACGAACGTGGTCCCCCGGCCGGGGAGCTCGACGAGACGGCCGGGCGGGAGGGGGACGGGCGAGCCCGCCGCTTCGCCCGCGTCAGACATCGACAGCGACGACCTCGACCTTCAGCGTGCCGCCCGGGGCCTCGTACTCGACGACGTCGCCGGCCCCCCGCCCCACCAGGGCCTGGCCGAGCGGCGAGCCCGGGGAGATCACCGACACGTCGTCGCGCCGCTCCTCGATGGAGCCGATCAGGTAGCGCTCGGTGTCGTCGTCACCCTCGTAGCGGATCGTTACGACCGATCCTGCAGCGACCGTGCCGCTCGAAGCGCTTGAGGCGTCGACGATCTCGGCGTCCTTGAGCATCGCCTGCAACTGACGGATGCGCGCTTCCATCTTGCCCTGGTCGTCCTTGGCGGCGTGGTAGTCACCGTTCTCGGACAGATCACCGAGCTCCCGTGCCCGCTCGATCAGCTGGGCGATCTCGGTGCGTCCCCTCGTCGTGAGGTCCTCGAGCTCGGCCTGCAGGCGGTCGTAGGCGTCACGGGAGAGTTGCGTGGAAGCCATGGCCGCGAGGCTACAGCCGGTAGGAGTTGCTGAAATCCCGCTCGTCACCGATACTGGAGGGGCTGTGACCTCTTTTTCGATCGCCGTAATTCCGTAGCACACGCCCTCGCCCGGCGTGTGCCTCCGACCGTCCACAATGTGGGCGGTTTTTCTTTTCCCGAACAGGACGCAACGTGGCCTACAAGATCGGTGTCATCGGCGGCGATGGCATCGGACCCGAAGTGATTGACGAGGCGCTGAAGGTCGTGCGCGCCGCGGGGGTCGACCTCGACACGGTCGCGCTCGACCTCGGTGGCCAGCGCTACCTGCGCACGGGCGACGTGCTGCCCGACGCCGACCTCGACCAGATGCGCGCCCTCGACGCCATGCTCCTTGGCGCCGTCGGTACGCCCGATGTGCCGCCGGGCGTGCTGGAGCGCGGGCTGCTGCTGAAGATGCGGTTTGAGCTCGACCTCTACATCAACCTCCGTCCGTTCACCGACGCGTCGCGCGGCCTCGACTTCGTCGTCGTCCGGGAGAACACCGAAGGGTCCTACGCGGGAGAGGGCGGGTTCTTGCGCAAGGGCACCCCGCACGAGGTGGCGACCCAGGGTTCGGTCAACACCCGCATGGGCGTCGAGCGCTGCGTTCGCTTTGCCTTCGATCTGGCCCGCTCCCGGCCTCGCAAGCACCTCACGCTGGTGCACAAGACCAACGTCCTCACGTTCGCCGGCGACCTCTGGCAACGGACGTTCAACGAGGTGGCGGCGTCGTACCCTGAGGTCACGACCGCCTACAACCACGTCGACGCTGCGTGCATCTACTTCGTCCAGGACCCGGGTCGTTATGACGTGATCGTCACCGACAATCTCTTCGGCGACATCCTCACGGACCTGGGCGCCGCCGTCGCGGGCGGCATCGGTCTGGCGGCGTCGGCCAACCTCAACCCGGCCCGCACGGGCCCGTCGATGTTCGAGCCCGTGCACGGGTCGGCGCCCGACATCGCGGGCACCGGCCAGGCGAACCCGCTGGCCGCGATCCGCTCGGCGGCGATGATGCTCGAGTTCCTGGGCGAAGCCGACGCCGCAGTCCGCATCACCAAGGCGTGCCAGGAGGCGGTTGACGTCTCCGGCACCACGTCACAGCTCGGCGACCACGTCGCCGAACGCGTCTAAGGAGACCAGCATGCCGCTCGACACCGTCGAGAAGATCTGGATGGATGGCGAGTTCGTCGACTGGGACGACGCCAAGATCCACATCCTCACCCACTCCCTGCACTACGGCAGCGGCGTGTTCGAGGGCATCCGCGCCTACCCGACGTCGCGCGGCGCGGGCGTGTTCCGGCTCACCGATCACATCAACCGGCTGTTCCTCAGCGCCAAGGTCTTCCTGATCGACATCCCGTACACGCCCGTGCAGCTGGTCGAGGCGGTCAAGGACACCATCAGGGTCAACGGCCTCGAGGAGTGCTACATCCGGCCGATCGCCTACCTCGGCTACGGCGAGATGGGGCTCAACCCGCTGCCGTGTCCGGTGAACGTGTCGATCGCCGTGTGGCCGTGGGGTACGTACCTCGGCGACGAGGGCGTCAAGCACGGCGTGCGCACGAAGATCAGCTCGTGGCAGCGCCACGACCCCAATGCCGTGCCGCCGGGGGCCAAGGGCACCGGCATGTACGTCAACTCGTCGATGGCGAAGGTCGAGGCCCTCAAGGCCGGTTACGACGAGGCGATCCTTCTTTCCCCGCAGGGTTACGTCAGCGAGTGCACGGGCGAGAACATCTTCATCGTCCGGCGCGGCAAGCTCATCACGCCGCCGGTTACCGCCGGCGCCCTCGAAGGCATCACCCAGGACTCGGTCATGACGATCGCGCGCGACCTCGGTTACGACGTCGAGATCGGCAACATCCTGCGCAGCGACCTCTACATGTGCGACGAGGCGTTCCTCACTGGAACCGCGGCAGAGGTCGTGCCCATCCGCGAGATCGACGACCGTTTGATCGGCGAGCCCGGTCCGATGACCAAGGCCATCCAGGAGACGTACTTCTCGACGGTGCGCGGTGAGGTCGACCGATACAAGGACTGGGTCGAACATGTCGGATAGCGACGAGGACGTCCGCCTGCCCGAGTCCGTCGAGGTCTTCGACACGACGCTGCGCGACGGGAGCCAGCTCGAGGGTATCTCTCTCACCGTCGACGACAAGCTGCGCATCGCCGAGCAGCTCGACTGGCTGGGCGTGAACTACATCGAGGGCGGTTGGCCAGGCGCCAACCCCAAGGACGACGAGTTCTTCCGGCGCGTGCACAGCGAGCTCAAGCTCGACACGAGCACGCTCGTCGCCTTCGGGTCGACACGGCGCAAGGCCGGCAAGGTCGATTCCGACGACACCCTGCGCCACCTGCTCGAAGCGAACACCGGCACGGTGTGCATCGTCGGCAAGACGTGGGACTACCACGTCACCGAGGCGCTCGAGACCACGCTCGAGGCGGGCGTGGCCATGGTCGCCGACTCGGTGGAGTTCCTCCGCGCACAGGGCCGGGAGGTCCTGTTCGACGCCGAGCACTTCTTCGACGGCTACAAGCGAAACCCGGAGTTCAGTCTGCGGGTCCTCGAGGGCGCGGTCCAGAAGGGTGCGTCGACGCTCGTGCTGTGCGACACCAACGGCGGCTCGTTGCCCCACGAGGTCGAGCGCATCGTCGGCGACGTCAGCCGCTACTTCGGCTCCGACGTCCATATCGGCGTGCACACCCACGACGACACGGGCTGCGGCGTGGCCAATGCCCTGGCTGGCGTGCGGGGCGGCGCGACGCACGTGCAGGGAACCGTGAACGGCTACGGCGAGCGCACGGGCAACTGCAACCTCACGACCGTGATCGCCAACCTGGCGCTGAAGATGGGCGTGCGGACGATCCCGGCCGAACGCATGGAGCGGCTGACGCCCGTCTCGCACCACGTCGCCGAGCTGGTGAACATGCCGCTCAATCCCCAGCAGCCGTACGTGGGGACATCGGCGTTCGCCCACAAGGCGGGCCTGCACGTGAGCGCCATCGCCCGCCGCCCCGACGCCTACGAGCACGTTCCGCCCGACACCGTCGGCAACGGCACGCGATTCGTCGTGTCCGAACTGGCCGGCAAGTCCACCCTGCAGCTCAAGGCCAAGGAGCTCGGTCTCGCGCTCGATGGGCCGACGCTGTCGGAGGTGGTCGACGAGCTGAAGCGGCTCGAGCACGAGGGCTACCACTTCGAGGCGGCCGACGGTTCGCTCGAGCTGCTGCTGCGGCGGGCCAGCGGGTGGGAGCACGACTTCTTTCGCATGGAGTCGTTCCGGGTGATCACCGACGAGATCGGCGACCGGGCGTTCACGACGGAGGCGACGGTCAAGGTGCACGTCGGCGGCGAGCGCAAGGTCGCCACCGCCGAGGGCAACGGCCCCGTCAACGCTTTGGACCGGGCGCTCCGTCTGGCGATGGGTTCGCAGTACCCGGTGCTGTCGCGCATCCACCTCACCGACTACAAGGTGCGTGTCCTCGACACGGCCAAGGGCACGGGCGCCGTCACGAGGGTGCTCATCGACTCGACCGACGGCGAGCGTTCGTGGTCGACGATCGGTGTCTCCGACAACATCATCGAGGCGTCGTGGCAGGCGCTGTGCGACTCGATCGTCTACGGCCTCCTGCACAACGCAGGGACGGACTAGAAAGCTCGTTGTGGCTGCGCCCGAATACGTCCCCGTCTCGCTCAATGAGCTCCCGCGACTCAAGGAGCCCATCCCGGCGCCCGGGCGGTGGAAGGCCGATCGACCGGCCGACCTGAAGGGCGTTGGCCAGCCCCGCGGCGACAAATTCGGCAGCCCCGGTCCCGACCAGGGCTATGCGCTCACCCTCGCCCGGCGCTTCGACGACAAGCTGGCACTGGCCGATGGAGAACACCAAGAGGACGTCGTCGCCGGCTGCCTGGGCGTCGCCACCAAGCGGTCGTCGCTCTTCGGCCGGGCGCCG
>JAFASB010000109.1 GCA_019244985.1 Acidimicrobiia bacterium
TCAGTCAGGCCTGGGAAACCGCGCGCCCGACGCGGCTGTCCTCGGCCGCGTCGCTCAGCGAACTGAACTCGTAGTCGTCGAGCGGAAAGCTGCGCGCCGCGTGCCACGCCTCGCGCGAGCTGGTCGGGCGCAGGAACGGCGTGTCGCCGTGGTGGTCGAAGTAGTAGCTGTTGGCCGTCGCGCACGAGCCGAGTGACCAGAGCGAGCGTCCGAGCCGCTCGACGGCGAACTTTGTCCATCGCTCGGCAGCCTCCTCGCGCACCTCGACCGCCGTCGCGCCCCGGCGATCTGCCTCGGTAATGAGGCGGATGATGTGGTGCGAGGCCGTCTCGACCAGCACGTGCCAGGTGCCGCCAGTCCAGCCGTACGGTCCGAAGATCATGAAGTGGTTGGGCAGCCCGGGCAGGCTGACGCTCTCATACGAACGGGCCCGGTGGGAGGCGTAGAACGAGGCCAGATCGAAGCCGTCGCGACCGCGGACCGGGTTGAGCCTGTAGTTCTCAGGATCGGTCGCTAGCCGGAAGCCGGTGGCCAACACGAGCACGTCGATCTCGCGCTCGCGTCCATCGACCGTCCGGATGCCGTGATCGAAGACCCTCTCGATCCGCTCTGAGACCAGCTCCACGTTCGGCCGGTTGAAGGTGCGCAGGTAGGTGTTCGAAACCGACGGGCGCTTGCAGCCGACCTCGTAGTGGGGGGTCAGGCGGCGGCGCACGTCGGGGTCCCGGACCTGGCGGTACCAGACGTTGCGCGCCAGCCAGCCGGCGCCGCGGGTGATCCAGCCGAGCTCGTCGTGGTTGACGACGACCCCCACAAGCCCGGCCTCGACGCCGCTGGTGACGGCCCGGCGGAGTCGGTCCTGAACCGCGGGGTAGCGCCTGAACAGCCATTTCACCAGCGACGAGGTGGGGTAGTCGAGCTTCGGTCCGACCCAGATGGGGGTCCGCTGGTAGACGTCAAGCCGCGCGACCTTTCGCTCGATCTCCGGGATGATTTGGATCGCGCTCGCGCCAGTGCCGACGATGGCGACGCGCTTGCCGTCCAGCGGCACCGAGTGGTCCCAGGCAGCCGAGCGCAGCACGGGGCCCTGAAATTCCTCGACGCCCTCGATCTCCGCCGGCTTGGGGTTCACGAAGGCGCCCACGGCGCTGATCACGAACCGCGCCGTGATCTCCGATCCGGCAGGCAACCGCAGCCGCCACAGGTGGGCACCCTCGTCCCATTCGCGGACCACGACCTCGCTCTCGAGCCGCACGTGGCGCCGGACGTCGTAGCGGTCCGCGCACTGGTCGATGTAGGCCTTCACCTCCGCCCCGGTCGCGAACACGCGCGACCAGTCGGGCTTCAGCTCATACGAGAACTGGTAGGCCTGGGCGGGGATGTCGACGGCGATCCCAGGGTAGGTGTTGTCGCGCCAGGTGCCACCGATATCGGAGGCGCGCTCGAGCATGACGAAGTCCTCGATCCCCGCTCGCTTGAGCGCGATGGCCGCACCGATGCCACCGAGACCGGCGCCGATGATCGCCACCTGGTGGTCGGGACGCACCATTCCTACAGAAGTGTAGCAATTCGCCGACGACCAAGGGGTCGAACTCCGGGTTGGCTTTGCGCGACTCGTGGGGCGCCCTCTGCCATGCTCCGCCGCCATGTCCGGCCTGATCGATCGTTACCGCGAACGGCTGCCGTTCGCGCCCGGCGACCCGGTCGTCTCGCTGGGGGAGGGCTCGACGCCGCTGATAGAGGCCCCCCGCCTGTCCGAGCGGGCCCGGACCGAGGTGTGGCTCAAGATCGAGGGAGCGAACCCGACGGGGTCGTTCAAGGACAGGGGGATGACCTGCGCGGTGTCGGCAGCGGTGCGCGAAGGAGCCAGGGCCGTCATCTGTGCCTCGACCGGCAACACGGCCGCCTCGGCCGCGGCGTACGCCGCCCGCGCCGGCCTGCGCGGCGCGGTGATCGTCCCCGAGGGCAAGATCGCCGCCGGCAAGCTGGCCCAGGCGATCGTGCACGGCGCCCAGGTGATCATGGTCCGCGGCAACTTCGACGACTGCCTGCGGATCTCGCGCGAGCTCGCGGAGCACTACCCGGTCGCGCTGGTGAACTCGGTCAACCCGTTCCGCCTCGAGGGGCAGAAGACGGCGTCGTTCGAGATCGTGGACTTCCTGGGTGACGCCCCGGACGTCCACGTCCTCCCGGTCGGCAACGCCGGCAACATCTCGGCCTACTGGAAGGGCTACGTCGAGTACGCCGAGGCCGGCCTGGCCACGCGGCGCCCGATGATGCTCGGCTGGCAGGCCGAGGGCGCCGCGCCGCTCGTGCTCGGCGAGCCCGTGGCGGCACCCGAGACCGTGGCCTCGGCGATCCGCATCGGCAACCCGGCGTCGTGGCACCTCGCCGTCGAGGCCGCACGGACCTCGGGTGGTGCGTTCGGCAGCGTCAGCGACGAGGAGATCCTCGCCGCCCAACGGGCGCTGGCCTCCACCGAGGGCATCTTCGTCGAGCCAGGGTCGGCCGCGAGCGTCGCCGGTCTGCTCAAGGACACCGCGGCGGGGCGCGACCTGCGCGGCAAGCGGGTCGTCGTCACCGTCACCGGCCATGGGCTCAAGGACATCGACACCGCGCTGTCCACC
>JAFASB010000221.1 GCA_019244985.1 Acidimicrobiia bacterium
GGCGCCGCCGACCTCTTCAACGGCGACGACGCCGTCGACCGCCTGGTGCGGTGGGCCGGCCAGGTCGAGGGCCGCGGCGCGTGCCACCTCCCAAACGGCGCCGTCCGCCTCCTACGCAGCGCCCTCACCGTCTTCGCCGACGACATCGAGCGTCACCGTTCGGGACGGGGGTGCGGGCGGTGAAACGAGCACAGCGGCTACGCCTCGACCCCATCGCCTGCGACGGCCACGGCGTGTGCGCCGAGCTGTTCCCCGAGCGCATCAGCCTCGACGACTGGGGCTACCCAATCGTCGACGACTCACCGGTCGACGACGGTCTCCTTCCCCACGCCAAGCGGGCCGTCGAGCAGTGCCCGGTGATCGCGCTTCGCCTGGAGCGCGCCCTCGCCGGGCGATGACATTCGCCAAATCAGGCAGACTCGGGGCTCGATGGACGGTGCGGATCGCACGCCGCTGGCGATCACGGAGCTGCTGCGGGACGACGTCGACGGAATCGTGGACGACTGGCGCGAGCTGTGCCGGTGGGACCCGATGCTGCCGCCCCAGAGCAACCCGCCGATCGCTGCCGCCCTCGTGTCCGCCCTCGCCGACGCGCTCGAGCATCCCCAGCCCCTGGGCTGGGGGGCCGACCCGGAGATGGAGAAGGTCGTCGGCGCCTTCACGCTGAGCTCGGGCTCCCTCGATATCGCCATCGGACAGTTGGTGTGCCTCGGCGAGTCGCTGCGCCGGCGGCTGTTCGAGCGCATCCCCCCCGAGGAGGCCGACGAGACCCACCTGCGCCTCGAGATGATCATCGACCGGGCCATCGGCGCCGCGGCACAGCAGGCGGCCTCCCGCGTCGAGATGCAGACGCTGATCGATACGCCAACCGGCCTCCTCAACCGCTACGCCCTCGAGCGCGACCTGCGCCGGGAGCTCGCCCGGTCCGTGCGTTACCGCCGCCCGGTCTGCGTGCTGGTGCTCTGCGTCGACGGTGGCGACACCGACGCCGTCGTCCCCCTCGGCAGCGCCCTGCGCGACGGCGTGCGCGCCGGCGACCTCGCCTACCGCATCGGCGACAACGAACTCGCAGCCATCCTGGCCGAGAGCACGGCGGACGTGGGCGCTGCCGTCGCCGCCCGCCTCGAAGCAGACGGCGCCTTGCGCTTCACCTACGGCATCGCCGCCCACCCCGACGACGGCGAGGACCCCGACGTCCTGCTCGACGTCGCCCGCCGCCGGGCGACCTCCTAGCTGATCCGCTTCCCCTGCTCGTCGAAGCGCTGGACCTTCTCGGGTCCGGCCTCACGGAGGATGCCTTCGTAGCGATCGGCTTCGGTGGCGTCCGCCGCGTGAGTGGCGACGAGGACCTTCCCCTGGGCGACCTCTTCGTAGGTCAGCTCCCAGTCCTCGCTCTGGTCGATGGACGAGACGCCACCGGCGACACCGCCGACCGCGCCGCCGGCGACCGCGCCGCCGAGCGTCGCAGCCCAGATGCCCACGCCTATCGCAGGACCGACACCGGGAATGGCAAAGGCCACACCGCCCGCGACGGCGCCGGCGACGCTGCCGATGGCGCCGCCGCGGGCGGCCTGCTTGGTGACATCGCCCACAAGGTGCGCGTCGCGCTCACGGGTGTCGGCGACGGCCGCCGCCTCGTCGGCCTGGGGACCGAGCAGCGACATGTCGTCGCCGTCGACGCCTGCAGCTTCGAGGGCGTTGAATGCCTGCCGGGCCGCTCCCATGTCGGGGTAGGTCGCAACCACGTTGTACGGGGACAGCTTCTCGCGTGCCATATGGAGTACCTACCCAATCGGTCCGTCGACTGCCCCTGAGATAGCGACCGACCGCAGTGGGTAGGAAACCCGCATGTCGGAGATCGGCGAAGAGCTACAGACGCGCCTCGGCGAAGCGGTCGAGGCGGCCACGCACCCCCAACACGTCCCCGTGAACCTCTACGAAACGGACGAGGCACTGGTTGCCGTCGCCCCCCTGCCCGGGGTGTTTCCCCACGACATCGACATCGCCGTCGAGCCCCGGCGGTTGACCATCAACGCCGCCATGCGCACCGCCGCTCCCAAGGAATACCTGCTGCACGAGTGGACCTACGGGCCGTACTTCCGCGAGGTCGAGATCCCCGAGGACTTCGGGGCACAGGTCACCGCCTCGTTCGGCAACGGCCAGCTCGCCATCCAGCTGGGACGAGGGACGCCCGACGGGCGGGTGACGGCGAAGCCACGCAGTTAGGAGCCCTCAATGCAACCTGTTGGACTGGCGCTGTCCAGTGAGGAACACCCGCCCAAGGAGCTGGTACGCCAGGCGATGCAGGCCGAGCTCGCCGGGTTCGAATACGCCCTGATCTCCGACCACTTCCATCCGTGGACGGACGCCCAAGGCGAGAGCCCGTTCGTGTGGGGCGTCCTCGGCGCCATCGCCCAGGCCACCAGCACACTGCGCATCGGCACGGGGGTGACGTGCCCGACGATCCGAACCCATCCGGTCGTGATCGCCCAGGCGGCGGCCACCGCCGCGGCGTTGATGCCGGGGCGCTTCTTCCTCGGGGTCGGGTCGGGCGAGAACCTCAACGAGCACGTGGTCGGCGCGCGCTGGCCGGCCGCGAACATCCGCCTGGACATGCTGTCCGAGGCCGTCGACGTCATCCGCCTGCTCTGGAAGGGCGGCAACCAGAACTTCAAGGGCGACTTCTACGAAGTAGAGAACGCCCGCATCTACACCCTGCCCTCACCGCTGCCCGAGCTGTACCTCGCGGCCAGTAGCGAGAACGCAGCGGAGCTGGCCGGCCAGAAGGGCGACGGTCTGATCTCGACGGCGCCAAAGGAGGGCATCGTCGACACGTTCCGCAAGGCCGGCGGCGGTGACAAGCCCACGATTGGCCAGGTGCACGTGTGCTGGTCCGAGGACGAGGCGAAGGCCCGGCGCACCGCGTACGAGCAGTGGCCCAACGCCGCCATCAAGGGTGAGCTGGGCCAGGAGCTACCCCTGCCCCGTCACTTCGAGCAGGCCGCGGAGATGGTCACCGAGGACGACGTCGCCGAGCTGGTCACCTGCGGCTCCGATCCCGAGCGCCATCTCGACGCCATCCGTAAGTACCTCGACGCCGGCTACGAGTACGTCTACGTGCACCAGGTCGGCGACGAGCAGGACGGCTTCTTCGACTTCTACCGGCGCGAGGTGCTGCCCAAGTTGGGGTAGCGCAGCGTGACATATCCCACTGTTTGCTGCGGTTTTCGAGTTGCAAGCCACGGGTACAAACAAGGCGTCCGCGACATCAAGGAGTGGTAGTTCGCATGGGTGTCTTTGAGGAAGCCAAGGGCAAGGTCAAGGAAAAGGTCGGTGAGGTCACCGACAATCCGGAGCTGCAGCGCGAGGGTCAGGCCCAGCACGAGAAGGGCCAGGCCGAGCGCGAAGCCACACAGGCCCGCGCCGAGGCCAAGGCTCACGAGAGCAAGGCCAAGGCCCACGAGGTCGAGCAGGAAGCGGCCGAGAACAGCAAGTAGCAGGTTTCGGCAGGGAGTGGTCTTGGCGAGTACTCCCTGCCTAAAACGGGGAGCCCCGGCCTAGCCGGGGCTCCTGCGCGTCCGAGGCCCTATCGGCGGGGATGGG
>JAFASB010000268.1 GCA_019244985.1 Acidimicrobiia bacterium
CCGCTCGACGGTCTTTGGCCCGATTCCGGGCACCAGGCCGGGCGACTCGCCCGCGAACCGCCGGCGAGCCTGCTCGTGGCTGAGAACGACGAACCCTCCCGGCTTCTCGGCGTCGGACGCAACCTTTGCAACGAGCTTGTTCGGTCCGATTCCGACCGAGCAGCGGAGGCCCGTCCGCGCGCGCACAAAGGTGGCCACCGTTCGCATCGTCGCGTGCGGTGCTGGCAGGCCCGTGAGCTCCAGATATGCCTCGTCCAGCCCGACCACCTCCACCAGCTCGACGTGGCCCCGCACGATCCCCATGACCTCGCGAGAGACGTCGCGGTAGAAGGCGAAGTCGGGTTCGAGCACCACCGCCTGGGGGCAGCGCCTGAGCGCCTGGGACGCCGGCATCGCGGAGCCGACGCCGAACTGGCGCGCCTCGTAGGAGGCCGTCGTAACCACCGCTCGCGGCCCTCTGCCGGCCACGATCACCGGCAGGCCCCGCAGCTCGGGCCGCCGCAGGAGCTCCACCGACACGTAGAACGCGTCCATGTCGAGATGGGCAACGCAGCGGGCCGACACCTGAGCCCAGGCTACGAGCCTCTGCAGACGTCGCCGGGCGCGAGACGGGTCCGCCCGTCCCCACCTGGCGCGTCAGTACGGCTTCACGCGCTCCAGGTTGTCCTCGCCCTTGCGAATCGCCTCCTGGTCGGGCTGAGGACTCCTCGGAGCGGGGTGATCGGCCGGGTTCACATCGCCCCGCCGGTCGTCACTTCCGCGGCGCCCGGCGGAGTCTGCCGTCGACTCATACGGCAGATCGACGGGCTCGCGTCGCTGATCGTCTGAGGTTGCCATCCACTGCCTCATCCCCAGGATCGGCGAACGGAAAACACTTCGCGTATGTCGCGGCGGAGAGGAGAGCTCCGCAGCGCCGCGAGGCGTGCGGAGCTCTACGCCCCCGCTACCGCGAGGACCAGACGGTGTCCACGCCACCAAAGCCCAAGGCGGCGGCGGTACCCTGGTTGAGGTCCCAGTCGCGGCCGCCGACGTACGGACCTCGGTCGTCTACGACCGCCGTCACTGTCCGGCCGGCGTAGAAGAACCCGACCTTGGTGCCGCATGGGAGGTCGCGGCTGGCGACGCCGAACGTGGCGTGAAAACCGCACGCGGTGCTCCCGCCGTCGTCGTACCAGGAGGCGACGGTCTGCCGGTAGACGGCCAACTGACCAGGAGTCGTGCTGGTGGCGCCGTTCAGCGGGTCGCCGGCGAAGTACACCCTGATCGTCTGCGGTCCCGACCCGGTGGGCGAATAGCGCAGCTCGAAATGCCCGTTCGCCCTCGTACGACCCCGGACCAGGGCGTGCCAGGTGCCGCCGACGCGGCTCTCGAGCACGACGACCCGGCCCGCCTGACGCGGCAACAGGGTGCCGCGAACGTCCGCTGGCTGACCCCCCACAGCGTTCGCCGACGTCGTCGCCGGCTGAAGCGATGCGCTCACCACGAGCGCTCGCGGCTGACTCGAACCGACCTCCGACGCAGAGCTCGATGTGTCGCGCGCCGCCGGCATCCTCGGAGAGCCGGTGGCGGCAACGACCTTGACCGATCCGGACTGCTTCGGCACACCGAAGATCCGGAACCGGCCATTTGAATGCACGATGGCCGAGCCGATCGGCTGCCAGGTACGCCCGTAGGGAGCGAGCTCGAGCAGCAGCTCGTGTCCCGCCTGCGAACGAGGCGCGGTGCCCGTCGCCGTCAGCCGCTGGCCGTAGCCAATCGTCTGGCGGTCGAAGGTCACCTGAAGGGCGCTGTGGGCGTCTGCGGCCCCGGCGGAGAGCGCGACCGCCGAGGTGGGAATTGCCATCATCACCGCTGCCACGGCCAGTTGGGCTGGACGCGATTTGCGCAGCTTGAGTTGCGGCCTCATGTTGGGGCCTCCTTTGCTGGCTCTCGACCGCGCGCCTACGGGGTTAGCTGACGGGCTCGCGGTCCCCTCGACGCACCTCGGTACGTGCGCCGGAGCCACCGCTACAGCCGCCGCCGGCTTGCGCCGGACGGCCGATTCGCCCCATGCCTGGCGGAAGAGTCACAACCAGGC
>JAFASB010000373.1 GCA_019244985.1 Acidimicrobiia bacterium
CGTTCGGGGCCTCGATGATGTTGAGGAAGTCGTAGCCGCCGAGCAGCGCGAACTGCTCGAGGACCTTGACCCCCATGGCCTCGACCTCATCGTTCACCTGGCGCAGCCGCTCCGGACTACTGACGAGTGTGGCGGCGCCGTCGGGTCCGAGCGTGGAGAGCATGACGTATTTCGGCATCAGGCCGAAAAGTTAACGGACGCGAGCGATCGTCTGCGCCTCACCGGGATCGGTGTCGGTGGAGAGGAACGCCTCGACCATCTCCCGTGCGATCGTCGGCGACGTCAGCCGCAGCCCCAGGGCCAGGACGTTGGCGTCGTTCCACCTGCGCGCCCCCCGGGCCGTCTCGGCGTCGGTGCACAAGGCGGCCCGCACCCCCTCGACCTTGTTGGCGGCGATGGACACACCGGTCCCCGTCCAGCAGCACACGACACCGCGGTCGGCGTCACCGCCGGCGACCGCCTCGCCCACGCGACGGCCGACGTCGGGCCACGGCTCGTCCTCCACGTCGACGACCACCTCGTGGCCGAGGTCCCGCACCGCTTCGACGATCGACTCCGTCAGGGGCAGGTGCTCATCGGTCCCGAAAGCGATCCGCACGGTGGCGAGGCTACGTACTGTTGAGGGCATGGCCCGCACGGTCGCCGTCGTCCCTCACACCCACTGGGACCGCGAGTGGTACCAGCCGTTCCAAGTCTTCCGCCTGAAGCTGGTCGACCTGCTCGACGACCTGCTCCCCCGCCTCGAAGCCGACCCGTCCTACGCACGCTTCATGCTCGACGGACAGATGGCGGTAGTCGACGACTACCTCGAGCTGCGTCCGTTCGCCGAGGAACGGCTCCGTCGCCTCGCCGCCAGCGGGCGACTCTCGATGGGGCCGTGGTACGTGCTGATGGACGAGTTCTGCGTCTCGGGCGAGACCATGGTGCGCGACCTGCAGCTCGGCCTGGAGCGGGCGGCCGCCTTCGGCGGCGCCATGCAGGTCGGCTATCTCCCCGACATGTTCGGCCACGTGGCGCAGATGCCACAGCTGCTCCGCCTGGCGGGCTTCGACCACGCTGTTGTGTGGCGGGGGGTGCCGTCGGCCGTCAACCGCACGGCCTTCTGGTGGTCGGCGCCCGACGGCTCGACGGTGCGCGCCGAGTATCTCCCTGTCGGGTACGGAAACGGCGCCGCCATGCCCGACGACGCCAAGGCCTTGCTGACGCGCATCCGCGCCCACGAGCGCGAGATCGGCGACCTCCTTGTCGGCGGCATGCTCTGGATGAACGGCACCGACCACCAGACGCCCCAGCCGTGGCTGGGCCGGGTCGTCGCCGAGGCCAACGCCGTCCAGGACGACTACCGCATCATCGTCACGTCCCTGCCCGAGTATCTGACGTCGGCGCCCACCGAAGGCCTGCCGTCGTGGCAGGGCGAGCTGCGTTCGGGGGCGCGAGCAAACCTGCTGATGGGCGTGGCCTCGAACCGCGTCGACGTCAAGCAGGCGGCGGCGCTCGCCGAACGGGCGCTGGAGCGCCGGGCCGAGCCGCTGTCAGCGCTGTTCGTGGCACCCGAGCAGTGGCCCGACGCCGAGCTGGCGCTGGCGTGGAAGGAGATGATCCGCAACTCGGCGCACGACTCGAGCTGCGCATGCTCAGCCGACGAGGTCGTCGACGCCGTGCTCGACCGCTACGCCGCCGCCCGTCAGATCGGCGACACGCTCGCCCGCAAGGCGCTACGGGCGCTGGCCCATTCGCTCGCCGACGCCGGCGCGTACGTCGTCAACCCCTCGATGCGCACGCGCGGCGGCGTGGTGCAGCTGCTCGTGCCCGACATCGGGCCCATCGACGGGACGCAGCTCGTGTACGAGCGTCCCGCGTCGGCGGAGGCGGTGGAGCTCCTCGGCGGCGAGTTCAACATGGTGCTGGCTCGCCTCCGTAATGACGAGATCGTGGCCGGCGGCGACATCGTCGCCGTCGAGGCCGAGGAGGTTGACGGCGTCTACCAGGTGACCTTGACGACGGGCGTCCGCCGCCGCCCGG
>JAFASB010000417.1 GCA_019244985.1 Acidimicrobiia bacterium
ATCTTCACCGCCCGCGTCCTCACGTCCGGGTCGAGGGTCTTCAACTTGGACTCCGACACGAGCACCACCGCCGCCGCGCCGTCACCGGTCGGGCAGCACATCAGCAGCGTGTTCGGGTACGCCTGCATCGGCGACGCCTTGATCTCCTCGGTGCTGAAAACCTTCCGGTACTGGGCCAAGGGGTTGAGGCTCGAGTGCAGGTGGTTCTTCTCGGCGATCTTGACGAACTGGTCGAAGCCGACGCCGTCGTTCTCGGCGGCGTACGCCATCCCCGCCTCGGCGAACACGCCCGCCATGAAGTCGGTGCCGAGCACGCCCTCGATCGGCATCACCTCGCCGAAGCGGCCATCGGGCTCGAACTTGTCGCGGCGGGGGCGGCCCATCTGGGGGATGAACCCGGGCTTGCCCATCTGCTCGACACCGATGGCGAGGCCCATGTCGGCCTCCCCGGCCTTGATCGCCATGATCACGGTGCGGACAGCGGAGGCGCCCGTCGCGCAGGCGTTGGTGACGTTGTAGACGGGGATGCCGGTTTGGCCGATCTGCTTCTGGATCTTCTGGCCGAGGGTGAAAGGCTCGAACTGACACCCGACGGCCATCACGTTCATGTCGTGGATCGTGGTCCCGCCGTCGGCCATCGCGTCGAGGGCGACATCGGACCCGAGGTCGAGAACGTCCTTGTCCGGGTGGCGCCCGAACTTGGTCATCGCCGTGCCGATGATCCACACGTTGTCGGCCATCAGTTCCCTTCCGCTGGTTCGAACCCGAACGCCACGGCCTCGGTGCCGTCGACGTCGACGCCGGCGACGTAGGTCGTCATGCGCACCGGCATGTTCAGTCGCACGTGCTCCGGTTCCGGCTCGACGTTGACGAGGTTCGTGTGCACGGCGCCCCCGCCGTCGAGGTCGACGACGGCGGAGACGTAAGGCACCGGCACCGTCGGGGCGGCGCGGTGCACGATCGTGAAGGACTTCAGTTTTCCGGTGTCGGCCAACTTCTTCTTGCCGAAGTCGGTCTTGCCGCACTTGGCGCACGCGTTCCTGCGGTCGAGATAGAGCGCCCCACACTCCTCGCACGCGTTGGCGTTCAAGTAGGGGGCCCCGTCGTCGAGCACCAGATAGTCGACGATCGGGATTTGTTCGCCCATGAAATGGGAGCATACGTAGCGATGCCGAATTTCGACCTCTCCGACAAAGTCGCCATCGTCACTGGTGGCAGCCGCGGGCTCGGGCACTCGACGGTGCTCGGGCTCGCACGCGCCGGCGCCGATGTGGTGATCGCCAGCCGCAAGCTCGACAACTGCAAGGCCGTCGCCGAGGAGGTGGAGAAGACCACCGGGCGCAAAGCTCTCGCCGTCGCCTGCCACGTCGGCCACTGGGACCAGCTCGACGGCCTCGTCGACGCCGCCTATGACCGCTTCGGCAAGGTCGACGTGCTCGTGAACAACGCGGGTATGTCGCCGCTGTACCCCGACCTCATGAGCGTCACCGAAGCGCTCTACGACAAGGTCTTCGACGTCAACCTCAAAGGGCCGTTCCGGCTTGCCGTGCTCGTCGCCTCGCGCATGGTCCAGAGCGGCAACGGCGGGTCCATCATCAACGTCAGCAGCATCGGCTCGTTGCGCCCCTACGGCGGCATCGTGCCCTACGCGGCGGCCAAGGCCGGCGTCAACGCCATGACCGTGGGTCTGGCCGACGCCTTCGGCCCGACGGTGCGCGTCAACTGCGTGATCCCGGGGTCGTTCGCCACCGACGTCGTCCAGCACTGGGACGAAGCCACGATGCGCGGCGCCGCCGATCGGCCCGCCCTCAAACGCATCGGCGATCCTGACGAGATCGTCGGCACGGTCCTCTACTTCGCGAGCGACGCGTCGAGCTACACGACGGGTGCGCTCCTGCGGGTCGACGGCGGGGCTGTCTGAGGTGGGGACCTACGTCGTCACCGGGTCGGCATCGGGGATGGGCGCGGCAACCAAGCACCGACTCGAGGCCGACGGCCACGAGGTCTTCGGCATCGACGTGCGCGACGCCACGGCGACGTTCGACCTCCGTACCGCCGACGGGCGCGCCAACGCCATCGAGGCCATCTACCAGCACGCCAACGGCGCCATCGACGGCCTCGTCACGTTCGCGGGCTTGGCGGGCACGAGCACGCGGCCGGGCAGCGAAGTCGTGTCGGTGAACTACTTCGGAACGATCGCCGTGCTCGAAGGGCTGCGCCCGGCGCTCCAGGCGGCCCGCGACAAGCGCCCGCGGCCGTCGCCATCAGCTCGAACTCCTCGACGGTGCAGCCCGCGCTGCCGGGAACGATCGTCGAGGCCTGCCTCATGGGCGACGAAGAAGAGGCCCGTCGCCTGGGTGACGAGCTCGGCGCGCCTGTTGCCTACCCGGAATCGAAGCTTGCGGTCGCCCGGTGGGTACGGCGAAGTGCACCCAAGGCGGAGTGGGCCGGCGCGGGTATAACCCTGAATGCCATCGCTCCCGGCTACATCGAGACGCCCATGACCGCAGAGATCAGACGGGACGAGAAGATCGGCCCCCTGCTCGACCAGTTTCCAATTCCTGTCGGCAGGCCCGGTCGCGCGGAGGAGATCGCCGACCTGGTCGCCTTCCTGCTGGGGCCCGAGGCCCGATTCCTGTGCGGGTCGGTCGTGCTGGCCGACGGCGGAAGCGAAGCTGTCCTGCGGCCCGACCATTGGCCGGTCGCGTGGTGAGGACCTCTACCCTGGCAGTGCGCGTGACGGGCCTGGGAACGGACTGGGTGGTAGCGGGGTTGAGGTAAGAGGTGAGTATTCAGCCGCTGGCCAGTGACGCGTCGGTCGTCGGCGCCGCCATCGACGACGGCTTCGCAACGCACGTGGCCCAGGCGCACGACTGGAAGTGGTGGGCCCGGCGTGTCGTGGGCGCCGTCCTGCTCGGTCTCGCCGTCGCCCTCGCCTACGGGCGCCGGCACGAGCTGCACGAGGCGATCGACCTTCTGGGCAACCTGCGCATCAGCGCGCTGATCGTCGCCATCGCCTTCGAGGGCGCATCGATGGTGGCGTTCGCCCGCCTGCAGCGCTGGCTGCTCCACGAGGGCGGCGTCGAGGTGGGGATCGTGCCGATGGTGCAGATCACCCTCGCCGGCAACGCCCTTTCGATGTCGCTGCCGGGCGGCGCC
>JAFASB010000418.1 GCA_019244985.1 Acidimicrobiia bacterium
GCGTTGAAAATGACGCGCACGTGCCATTGGCATCAATGACCTTTCCACGGAAGATGCCGTTGGGTGGTGGCACACCTACGGAGGGAAAGGGACCCACGACAATGCGACCTCGATTTCGGATCTTCGCTGCTGCAAGTGCGGCGGCCATGGCAGCAAGCGCTGTTGGACTGCTCGCACCGGCTGCGAACGCCGCGACGAGTGCGAACACGACAGTGACGTTCACGCTCACCGGCGGCGCGCTGGCAATCACGGCGCCGGGCAGTGCGAACCTCAGCTCGTCGACGGCCACGGGTACGCCGACCCTCAGCGGCGCTCTCGGCAGCACGAGCGTCACCGACGGTCGAGGCAACCTGGCTGCCACCTGGACGGTCACGGTGAGTTCAACCGACTTCATCACCGGCGGGCACAGCGCTGACGAGACCATCCCGAAGGCCAACGCCAGCTACAGCTCGGGCGCTGCGACGGCGTTCTCAGGCACGGGTGCGTTCGCCCCGGGCGTGGTCGCCTCGCTGTCCGGAACGCTTCCCGCGACGCAGATCGGCGGCACGTGGGCCGGTGTCAGTAACAACTCGGCCACGTGGAACCCGACGATCGGCGTGACCCTGCTGAACTCCAACAACACCGCCGCTGTGGCCGGCACGTACACCGGCACGATCACGCAGTCGGTCGCGTAGGCCTCAGCCGACCATGCACAAGCGCTCCCTTGTTGCAACGCTGCTGCTGCTGGCGGCCGGGCTCTTCGTCCCGGCCGCCAGCGCGTACGCACAGACGGCCACCCAGACGCCTCGTGGCCAGATCGGCATCCGCCTGCTCGAGGCACCGGTCAGCCGTGAGAACGATCCCCGCGCACGCTCGTACATCGTGGACCACATCGCACAGGGCACCACGATCTCGCGGAGGATCGAAGTCACCAACGCCACGACGACCGCGCAGACGCTGCAACTGTACCCCGGCGCCGCGGTTGTTGCCAATGGCCAGTTCGCCGGTGTCGACGGTCACGGTTCCAACGACCTGACTTCGTGGACCTCGGTGACGCCCAGTCTCCTGAACATCCCCGCCGGCCAGAGCGCGCAGGCCGAGGTGTCGATAGCGGTGCCCCAGGACGCGCACGACGGTGAGCGCTACGCCGTCGTCTGGGCCGAGGCGGCCGTCACCACTGGTGGCGGCTCGGTGCAGGTGATCAACCGTGTCGGCATCCGCGTCTATCTCTCGGTCGGTGCGGGCGCCGAGCCGGCGTCGGACTTCGTCATCGAGTCGCTTCAGGCGGCCCGCGACGACAAGACCCATCAGCCCGTCGTCCGGGCGATGGTTCGCAACACGGGTGGTCGCGCCCTCGACATGAGCGGCGACCTCCAACTGAAGGACGGCCCTGGAGGCATCACCGCTGGACCGTTCAACGTCGAGCGCGGCACGACACTGGGCATCGGCCAGCGTGCACCGGTGACGGTGCTCCTGGACCCGCACATTCCCGCCGGGCCGTGGAACGCGGTCATCGATCTCAGGTCCGGCGAGATTGAGCACTCGGCCCAGGCGCGGATCACGTTCCCGGCGAGCGGCGCCGCCAAGCCGGTGAAGGCCGAATCGCTGGCGGCCAAGGCGAAGATCTTCCTGCCGATCCTCGGGATCCTGCTTGCCTTGATCGTCGGTCTGATCTTCGCAGTGCGCCGGCGGCGCAAGGACGAGTACGCCGAGGTGAAGGCCAACCTCAAGCGCTTCGAGGATTTCGTCAAGGCGCAGGAGGGTGGCGTCGGCGTGGGCACCACGATGCCCGACGATCCCGTCGGCGCCATCCGCGCCGCCATCAAGCAGGCCCAGCGTGCCGGCGACGACAAGACGGCCGCCAAGCTCGAGTCTCGTCTCGAGGGGCTGCTCGAACGTCAGGCCGCCATCCCGAAGCCCGCACTCGACGACGTGCTGCCGGCCAAGCACGCCACCACCAAGGTCTGGCCTCGCGAGCAACTCGCGGAGCCGAAGGAGCAGGAGGTGGCGCCGCCACCGCCACCGCCAGCGCCATCTCCTGCTCCGATCTCTCCGGCGCCCGCGGCGGCGCCGCCGTCCCCACAGCCGGCGCCCGTCGCCGCGCCAGCGCCGGAGACCAACGGCGATCACATCTCAACTGGCAACGGCAACAGCCATGCCCGTGAGGACGAGGCGTCGCTCGTCGCCATCCTGCGGATGCTCGAGACAGCGGCCCCGGGCGGTCAGCGCTTCGCCCTCATCAAGGCCGCCCGTCTGCACGGCCGGGAGGCCATCGAATCCCACACCCGGGAGCTGGCGGCGCTGCCCGAGGACGTTCGCGTCCGGCTGCTGCGGGCCGCGCCGGGCCAGCCCGAGGCCGCGGCGGCGACGCCGAGCGAGATCGCCTGACTAAGGCAACGGAGGGGGCGGGTTGGGAGCGCCCCGCCCCCTCCGGTTATTTGTCGAGGGGGGAAGGGAACCCTCCCCCCTCGAGCTCCCCCCACGACTGCGTGGCTCGCTCCGCTCGCCGTGAGTCCATCCAATGTGGCCGGCTTCGCCGGCGACTGTGGCCGGATGGAGTGCCCCTCGTCGCTTCGATATCGGGCGATCGCTAATTCGTCGTCGGGTCTTCGGGGTAGGCCGCGAACATGGCCAGGCGGCCGGGCTGGCGGCGCAGGACGCGCTGCCACAGCGAGTCCGGATCGGGGTTGAGCACGTCGCCTTCGAGGGCGTCGACGACGAACCAGGCGCCCGCTTCGATCTCATCCTCCAGCTGACCCCGCGTCCAGCCTGCGTAGCCGGCGAACAGCCGCACCTCGTCGACGACCGAGGCGAGCGTGTCGGTGTCCTGGCTGAGGTCGAGGGCACCGATGGCGCCGACGACAGGCACCCATCCCTCCGCGCCCGTCTGCGACACACGCGCCAGGCAGATGGCCGCTTCGGGGCTCACGGGGCCGCCGACGAACACGACCGGCGGCGACGCGGCCAGCCGGGCCCACTCGGGCAGTGCGCCCTCGACGTCTGTGGTGCTCGGCCGGTTGAGGACGACGCCAAAGGCGCCCTCGGTGTCGTCGTGCTCGATGATCAACACGACGCTGCGGTCGAAGATCCCATCGCCGAGCGCGGGCGTAGCGACGAGCAAGCGACCCTTCGCAGAGGTACCAACCATCTTCAGCCATCATCGCTCGCGCGACGACCGGGTCGTTACCAGCGACGCCCTTCGGCGAGGAGGGCCCCGAACTCCGCGATGACGACCTCGACGCGCAAGCCCCGCGCCATGGCGAGCATGCCGGCGATGATGCAGTCCTGGTATAGGCGTCGCCCATACCAGTCCTTTTCCAACCGGACTATCGGCGCGTTTTTCTCTTCCTTCGACCCCTACTCCCGCTGCGGGCCCCTGAGCGCTCGATTGCCAGTTCGCTCGTGCCCAAGTACGAGGACACCACTTCGGGGTGCTCGAGCACGTCTGCGGGCCGGCCGCGAGCGATGATCCGCCCGAGGTGCATGCAGACGAGCTCGTCGGCGATCGCCGTCACCATGGGGATGTCGTGTTCGATCACGACCAGGCTGGCGCCGGTGGTCTCCCGCAGCTGCAGCAGGAGGTCGGAGAGCGCTTCGGTCTCCCGCTGGGCGATCCCCGACGAGGGCTCGTCGAGGAGCAACACCCGTGGGTCATGGCCGATGGCGCACGCCAGCTCGACGATCCGGCGGGTGCCGGTCGACAGTTCCGAGACGAAGGCGTCCCGGTAGCGCTGCAGCCCCATGGTGTCGATCAGCTCCTCGACGCGGTCTGCAACCTGGTGCTCGGACTCGACGACGGCGCCGACGCGGAAGGCGCACGCCGTCGGCTCCCGCACGTCGACGTGGCGCTCGAGGGCGGTCGCGATCGTCTCGGTCACGGTCATCGACGGGAACAGCCGGGCATCCTGAAACGAACGCCCGAGACCGCGCTCTGCCCGTCCCGGTGCGCCGAGCTCGGTGACGTCCCGGCCGTCGAGCACGACGTGCCCGCTGTCGGCCGGCAGCAGTCCCGAGCAGAGGTCGAACAGGGTGGTCTTCCCGGCTCCGTTGGACCCGATGATGCCGAGGATCTGGCCTTCCTCGACGCGAAGGTCGACGTCGTCGACGGCGACGACGCCCGCGAACCGTCGGCCGAGATTGCGTACCTCGAGTCGAGCATGGCCGTTCGTCGACGCCGCGATCTGCCGCCTGCCGTTGCCCGCGGGCGTCTTCACCTCGGTGTGGGACAGGAACACGGCGCGCAGGAGGTCCGGTCGGTCGGCGAGCTCGGCCGTCGGCCCGCTGAAGCGCACCTGTCCCTTCTCCATGAACTCAGCGCGCGTGGCGATCCCGGTCGCCACGTTCACGGACTGCTCCACGACGACGATCGAGGTGCCGTCCGCGTTGATCTGACGCACGACGTCGATCAGCGTGCCGACAACGGTCGGCGCCAGCCCGAGAGACAGCTCGTCGATAAGGAGCAGACGGGGCCGGCATAGCAGCGCTTGAGCCAGCGTCAGCATCTGCTGCTCACCGCCCGAGAGGTTCGATGCCTTGGTGGCGAGCCGTCGCTCGAGCGGCGGGAAGAGCTCGAAGATCTTCGCCCGCGTCTGGGTGATGAACGCAGTGTCGCCCTTGGCCAGCCATGCGGCCATGCGCAGGTTCTCGTCGACCGTGAGTGAACCGAACACGCCGCGGCCACCGGGCACGGTGACCAGCCCGCGCTTCACCCGTTCGACGGGGTCGAGGTCGGTGATGTCATCGTCCCCGAACAGCACGCGGCCCTTCTGCGGACGGAGCAGGCCGGCCACGACGCGCAGCACCGTGGACTTCCCGGCGCCGTTGGTGCCGAGCAGCGCCAGGATCTCGCCCTGCTCCACCTGCAGGTGCACGCCGAACAGGACCTGGATCTGTCCGTAGGAGGCATCGATGTCGTCGCACGACACGATCAGCGGTCCACCGGGGCGCTCCTCGACGATCTCCGGCGGCGGCGTTGCCGTGCCGATCTCAGCGGCGGTGCCGTCCTGCTTCGATGCGTCCTCGAACACCGGGTGCTCGGCGAGGCTGGGCACGCTCATGCGGTGGCGCGCCGCGATCAGGCGGAGCAGCCGGTCGCGAATCGAGTACATCACCTCGCCGAGGCCGCCCGGCCACACCATGAGCAGCA
>JAFASB010000452.1 GCA_019244985.1 Acidimicrobiia bacterium
GAGATGCTCGCCCCCCTCCCCGACGACGTCTCGTTCGAGGCGGCGTCCACGCTGCCGGTCGCCGGCCTGACGGCGCGCAAGGCCGTCGAGATGACCGTGGTCGACGGCAAGCGGGTGGCGATCACGGGCGCCGCCGGCGGCGTGGGCCGCTTCGCCGTGCAGCTCGCCGCGCAGAGCGGGGCGCACGTCACCGCCGTCGTCGGACGCCCCGAGCGGGCCGAGGGGCTCACGGAGCTCGGGGCCGCCGAGGTCGTGATCGGGACGCTCCCGCCTGAGGGGGACGACTTCGCCCTCATCCTCGAGTCGGTCGGCGGCGAGAGCCTGGCGGCCGCCCTGCGACGGGTCGCCCCGGAAGGCACGATCGTGTTGTTTGGCAACTCGTCGAGACAACCGACGACGTTCGACGCCTCGGCCTTCTACCGAAAGCCCGGCGCCCGGCTCTACGCCTTCCTGATCTTTCCGGAGCTGGAGCGGTCACGGAGCGCGACCGCCGACCTCGGCGCCCTGCTCAACCTGGTCGCGATCGGCCACCTCGAGGTGGGCATCGATCGGGTCGTCGAGTTCGCCGACCTGGCGGCGGTGCGGGCGACGATCGCCGACCTCCTTGAACGCAGGATCAACGGGAAAGCCGTCCTTCGCCTGTAGGCATTCGCGCACCCGTCACACTCGTAACACTCCGTTAATCAGCGGGTGCCCGCTCTGAAACACTCGACCTCTACCGTCCGGACCTGAGCGCAGCGCCGCGCTCGGTCACATTGGGTGGAGAGAGAGGGGAGTCGCGTGGCCGAGACGACCACTGCGCCCGCCGGCGAGATGCAGCGAAGTCTGAGTCTCACTGGCATCACCGTGAACGCCATGGCGCTGATCGCGCCGGGGGCCTTCCTTTGGACGACCTTCCAGCTGCAGGCCGCACAGAAGGGTGGGGCAACGGCGCCGGACATGTGGACCGGGCTGCTGTTCTCGCTCGTCCTGGCGCTGCTTACTGCCTACAGCTACAGCGAGCTGGCGCGCATCTATCCGGATGCCGGCACCGGCTCCAGCTACTACTTCGCCGAGGCGGCGCTGCTCGACAAGGAGAAGCCGCAGCACCAGAAGTTGGCCCGGGGAGCGAAGCTCACCGTGGGCTGGATCAGCCACCTCTACTACTGGCTGTACCCGGCGATCATGGTCGGCTTCATGGGGATCTTGTTCGGCTACATCTACTCGGCCATGTTCCACCACACGCTGACGTACATACCGCAGGCGATCGCTGCGGTGCTGCTGGCGTGTGTGTGCGGCTACATCGCCTACCGCGGCGTGAGCGGCTCCACGATGACGGCGATCTTGATCAACGTCATCCAGATCACTTGCCTCGTGCTGGTCGGCATCCTGTTCATCGCCTACCGGGTCGGTCACGGCCACGACGTCTTCGCCTTCGCCAGCGCCGGCAAGGTCGTGATCCCTCACAAGCTGATGAACGTCATCTATCAGTCGACGATCGCCATCCTGCTGTTGGTCGGTTTCGAGTCGGTGACCGCGCTCGGCGCTGAGGCGCTGCGGCCCGAGAAGGACATCAAGCGGGGCGTGCTGCTCTCCCTGATCATCCAAGGCGGGATCTGCTACCTGTTCGAGTACTTCGCCGCCAACTTCGCGGTCAGCAACCACACCGCGACGTTCACGCAGGCTGCGGTCGGGAGCACACCGGCCCAGCACCTGACCGGGTTTGCGGCCTCCGGCGCCGACCCGGCACCGATCGGCACGATGATCCACAACGCGTCCAACGCCGTGATCGGGTCGGGTACCGGCACGACGGTCTCGCTGATCGTCGCCTTCACGGTGCTCATCGCCCTGTTGGGCACGACGTTGGCGTGCCTCAACACGGGCGTCCGTGTCACCTACGCCATGGCCAAGGACAAGGAGATGCCGGGCATCCTCGGCCTCCTGCACGGCCGGTTCGCGACGCCCCACGGCGGCATCATCGTCCTGACGGCGTTGTCGGCGGCGATCGGCGTGTACTGCGCCACGCCCTACAACGTCGACAACATCACCCAGGTCACGGTCGCGTCGAACACGGGGACCTTCCTGGTATACGGGATGACGTGCATCGTTGCTGTCATGGCCTTCGCCAGCAGGCACGACAAGCACTGGTTCAAGCACCTGGTGATCCCCGGGCTCGGAGCACTGATGAACATCGGCGAGCTCTTCGGGGTCGTCTACTTGGCGATCACCGCCGGCGGCACGACCTCGACCGACGCCTACAAGTCGATCGCCATCGTCGTCGGATGGATCGTGCTCGGAGCGATTTGGGTGGCGTTCAATCCCAACAAGCACCACGCCCGCGGCCTTGTCGAGGACCGCAAGGGTGTGGAGCGGGCCCCGGCACCACCGCCGGTGGTGCCCGTCTGAGGCACCTTTTTCGAACGACGCCTCGGGACCGGGTTCGCTGTGAGCCCGGTCCCGGTCGCGTCTAGGACCGCTCGCTGCGGCGGACGACTGTCTGGGCTGCGCCGCGGAGGAACAAAATGCCGACGCCGATGAAGAAGATCCCGGGTACGAACTTCCACGACGCACTCAGCGCCGCGATGGCGTATACGCCGCATGCGATCCACACCAGCGCCAGAAGCAGGAGGAACGCAGGGTTTGATGGTCGCTTGCCGGGCTGGGCATCGGCCTCGGGCGATGGTCGTCGCGGGGTCGCGCGTCCGCCCTTCTTCTTGCGCGCGTTGGCCACGTACGGGACGTTAGTGGTGTGAGTGCGGACGTTGCCGAGGATGCGGGCAACGGCGTCATCGCGGCCCACGGCGTCCTCGCCAAACTGACGTGGGCCCTGCGTTCGGAGCCCGGCGACGTCCGCCCGCACAACGAGGACTACACCGGCGCCTTCGCCCCGACCACTCCGGACGACTCCTGGGACCGCGGGCCTCTCGTCGTCGTCGCCGACGGGCTCGGCGGCCACGCGGCCGGCGAGGTGGCCAGTCGAGTGGCCGTCGACGCCGCCATCGCCGACTGGACCCGCGGCGGCGCTCAGCCCGCTCGACAAGCGCTGCGCAACGCGGTGCGATCAGCGAACGTGGCTGTCTACGACGCCGCGCTCGAGCGGGGACGCCAGGGCATGGGCACGACGATGACGGCCTTGACCCTCGCCGGGCATTCGGCGGTGATCGCCAACGTGGGC
>JAFASB010000482.1 GCA_019244985.1 Acidimicrobiia bacterium
CGACGATGACGACATTGACGAGCAGGGCGATGGCCTTGAACGCCGACACCCGCTTGGTCAACTCCCAGACCTCGGGGATGAACAACAAGCTCGTCGCCACGACGGTGAGGACTTCGCCCCATCGCCGCTGCCGCCACAGCCCGTACCCCTCGACGCCTTCGAGCACCCCGTAGCCGACGGCCACCGCCCCGTAGGCGCCAACTGTCGCCGGGCGCAGAGCGCTCACCCGCCGCAAGGCTCGTCCAAGCGCACCCTGGGAGGGATGGAGTCCCCAGCGGGTCGCCTCATCGCGGAGCATGCGCCCCCAGTCAGTGTGGACGTGGGTCATGAGGACGATGCCGACGGCGACGAGAAAGGCGGCCCGCAGGAAGCGTTCGGCGGCGATGAGGCGGAGGACGAACCGCTGCCGGTCACCGTCACCATCGCTCACCTGACGGTCGCTCGTCATAGGCGCATCAAGATGGGCGGCGGCGCCCTAGAACTCCTTGACCTGCTCCTCGATCTCCTCGACCTTGTTGAGGTCGACGGGCTCGCCGGTCGAGTTGTCGGTCGGCACGACCTCGGCAGGGTCGGACGTGTGGTCAGCGGGATCGCTCATGTGGTCAGTGTTCCCCCCGGGCCGGGTCGTCATCCCGACATCAGGACGTTCTTGCTACTCGCGGGTGAAGGTGACGTGGGTGACGCCGCTCGGGCTACTCACGGCCTCGACGGCGAAGCCCTGCTCGACTTCTTCCAGGCCATCCCAGAGGCGCTCCCCCCGGCCGAGCACGATGGGCACGATCGCGACGTGCAAGTGGTCGATCAGCCCAGCGGCGAGAAACTGCCGAACGCTCGACGGCCCGCCCCCGATTCGCACGTCGAGGCCGCCGGCCGCCTCGCGCGCTCGTTCAAGAGCCTCCGCAGGACTCGCATCGATGAAGTGGAACGTGGTCCCGCCCGCCATCTCGATCGACGGCCGTGGCTCGTGCGTGAGCACGAAGACGGGCGTGTGGAACGGAGGGTCATCGCCCCACCATCCCTTCCATTCGCCGTCCGGTCCCCGACACGGGCTCGAACTTGTTGCGCCCCATGATCTCGGCGCCGATGCCGGGGCCCCAGTTGTTGGCGAAGGAGTCGTCGACCCCCGTACTCCCCCCGGGCTTGCCCTGCATCTGGTGGAACGTCCGGGTGGCGAAGAACCATTCGTTCAGGCTCGGACCGGCGTGGCCGAACGGCGTTTCCAGGCTCTGGCCCTCACCGGTGCCGAACCCATCGAGGGAAAGAGAGAAGTTGTGGACGCGAACACGTGACATCGGGCGACCTCCTGCCAGGCATCGTAACGGCCTACCCCCAATTTCGACCGTTACACGATCGGCGAACACGCGGGCAACCAGTCACTGCGAAAGGGTGGGCCGTACAGGACTCGAACCTGTGACCCCTTGCGCGTCATGCAAGTGCGCTACCAACTGCGCCAACGGCCCCGGTGACGGGCGAGGCTACCGCACCACCTTTGTGGACATTTGCCGACCCCAGAGGCCAGAAAATCTCCAGAAAGCGGCTAGCGCGGGTCTCGGCGGCGGTCGCCGATGAAGATGCTGAAGACGAGGCCGAGCGCGAGCACGGCGGCGATGATGAAGCAGACGATCGCCAGGCCCGGGTAGCCGAGCAGCTTCCAGCGGGTGTCGACGCGCATGAGAAGGGCGGCGCCGACGATGAGGGCGGCCAGGAGGAGCCCGGTGACGATCCGGTTGGCCAGCCGGTGGACCGACCGGAGAATCTCCTGCTCGTCGATGCCCTTGATCGCGAAGGTGATCTCGCCGCCTGCGATCGTGTCGAGAAGGTGGTTGAGGCGGCCCGGGAGCTTCTCGGCGAACTCCTTGGCGTCGAGGGCGGCCGTGAACAACGTCGACGGCGAGAGGGCATGGGCGAACCGGCTTTCCAGCAGGCCCGCCGCGTCGCGCTGGATCGCGGCGTTCGGATCGAACTCTGGATCGAGCCGCCGGGCCACGTCGTCGAGGTTCAGCAGCGCTTTGCCGAGCATGGTGAGCTCGGGCGCCGGCCGCAGGCCGGCGTCACCGGCGATGCGCGTGAGCTCGGCAACGATGGCGCCGGGCTGGATGTCGCGCATGACCTGGCCCTGATGGGACGAGACCAGGTCCGCCACCTCGCGGCAGAACCGGTCCTGCTCAAATCGTTCCAGCTTCTCCCCCAGTCCCATCGCCGCGTCCGCGGCGTCAGGCCCATGTCCCTCGCTGACCGCGAGAAGCAGCTTCACCAAGTGGTCCTGCATCTCGTCGTCGACCCTCGCCACCATCCCGAGGTCGAGCAGGGCGAGGTCGCCGCCGTCGGTGAGGAACACGTTGCCCGGATGGGGGTCGGCGTGGAAGAAGCCGT
>JAFASB010000510.1 GCA_019244985.1 Acidimicrobiia bacterium
CATCTGGTTGAAGTAGCTCTGCATCAGCTGCTGGCGCAGCTTGTCCATGAGCTCGTCGAAGCGTTCACGCGCTTCCGAGGACGTGAACTCGTACTCCGAGAGCTCGCGCACCTGGCCGGCAAGATCGGGCGGCAGCAGGTCGAGCTCCATGCGCTTCTCCTGGGCGACCTGCTCGGTGATCTCCTGGCGGCGCTGGTCGCCCGACTGCCGTGCCTCCTGCTCGAGCTGGTCGATCCCCGACCGCTCCTGCTCGACGACCTCACGCAGCTCCTGGGCGATGTCGTCGTACACACCGCCGAGGTCGTACTTCTCGAGCTCGTCCTTGCGGCGGCGGCGCAACTTCTCCATCAGCTCACGCAGCCCGGCGAGACGCTCCCCGTTCTGGTCGCGGAACCCCGACTGCAGCATGCGGCGCAGCGCCGCGTTCAGATCGCCGTGGTAGAGGAGGTCGTCGGTGATCTCCGAGAGGATGTCGTCGGCGTCGAGCTCGAAACCGGCCTGGGTGCCGTCCCAGCGCGAGTAGCGGAAGCCGATCGGCACGGGCGCTAGCCCCGGCCGCGGTAGGTCGCCTTGGTGCCCACCGCGTCCTTGTTCAGGCGCTTCGACAGGTGAAGGCCCTCGAGCACGAACTCGACAGCACTGGCAATGGCGGCGGGCGTCTCGCTGCCCGCGAGCTCGACCACCGACGAACGCATCGCCGGCACCGTGCTCAGGATGTCGACATAGGCCGACGAGGGCACGTCGTCGCCGGCGTGCACCACCGATCCTTCGGTGAACGCCGCCAGCACGTCGCGAAACTGGTCGATGGGGCAGCGTTCCTTGAACACCGTCAGCACGGCCGCCTTGAACAGGTTCTGGACGACGGTCTCCTCGCGGCCCTCCTCGAGGGTCTCGATCTCGACCTTGCCGGCCGTCGACGACGCCAATGCTTCGAGGTCGCTGACGCGCGGGACGACGTCGGGCTCACCGAGCCGCAGGGCCCGCCGCGTGGCGTTGGCGATCATCGTCTCGTAGTTGGCGATCGACAGACGCACCGAAACGCCGGAGCGCTGGTTGATGTGGGCGCTGGCCCGGGCCAGCTGGCTCACGGTGGCGACGATCTCGGACATGTGGTCCGGCACCTGCACGCGGAGGCCGGGCAGGTCGAACGTGCGGCTCTCCTGCTCCACGACCTTCAGCTCGGTCTCGGTGTCGAGCGGGTAGTGCGTGCGGATCTGGGCGCCGAAGCGGTCCTTGAGCGGCGTGATGATCCGCCCGCGGTTGGTGTAGTCCTCGGGGTTGGCCGACGCCACGAGCATCACGTCGAGCGGCAGGCGAATCTTGTAGCCGCGCACCTGGATGTCGCGCTCCTCGAGGACGTTGAGGAGGCCGACCTGGATGCGCTCGGCGAGGTCGGGCAGCTCGTTGATCGAGAAGATCCCTCGGTTGGTGCGCGGGACCAGGCCGTAGTGCAGCGTCAGCTCGTCTGAGAGGTAACGCCCTTCGGCGACCTTGATGGGGTCGACTTCGCCGATGAGGTCGGCGATCGACGTGTCGGGAGTGGCGAGCTTCTCGCCGAAGCGCGTGTCGCGGTGCACCCACTCGATCTGGGTGTCGTCGCCGTGCTCCCGAACGGCGTCGCGGGCGTGCTTGGACACCGGGTTGTAGGGGTCGTCGTTGATCTCCGAGCCGGCGACGATCGGCATCCACTCGTCGAGCAGCTCGGTGAGCGTGCGGATCATGCGCGTCTTGGCCTGGCCGCGCTCGCCGAGGAAGATCACGTCGTGCCCGGCGAGCAAAGCGTTCTCGAGCTGCGGCAGGACAGTGTCCTCGTAGCCGAGCACGCCAGGGAAGAGCGGCTCGCCGGCCTTGACCTTGGCCGCTGCGTTCCGTCGCACCTCCTCTTTGACCGGGACTGACTCCCAGCCCGACTCGCGGAGCTGACCGAGGGTGGCGGGGCGCGACATGCGTCCCAACCTACCCCCGGTCCTCCGCTAGCCGTCCTCCGGCATAGAGGCCAGGTGGCCGATGTAGCAGGCCAGGGCTGGGCTCATTCTCGGCACATGTCGAACGCAGCGCTGTCAGAATCTGTCCTCTTTCGTCCGGTCGAGTGGAGGGCGTCAGCGGAAGGCATGCTCGGAAAGGAACGCGTCACCGAGCTTCGGCGGCGACGCTGCCGTCCTCGCCACCGCCCAGAGCTGAAGCGCACGTACCCTCGGGGCTCGTGAAAGGCCTGCTTGTCGTTCTGATCATCGGATTGCTCGGCGGAGGGGTGGTCACCGTAGTGGAGCGCCGGGACGCACCGGACAACACGATCGTCCACGAGGCGACGACGGTGCCGCCCGTCACCGAGGTCGTGACGGTGCCGGCCGCCGGCCAGACGCTCCTCACCGGCACGCTCCAGACCTTGAGTGCCGACAACGCCCAGGCCGATCCCATTCAGACGCCGTTCACGATCAACGCCGTCGAGCGAGGTGCCGTGCGCAACGCCACCGTTGAGGGCGCCGTCATCAACGGCGCCCGCAAGACGGTCTACTGGTACGCGGGCCAGCC